>NZ_JBHVWF010000040.1:0-56084 GCF_042882365.1 Streptomyces sp. NPDC058221
CCCGGATTCCCTCAGGGGGTCCGGGCCGGCCGCAGCTCCGGACAGCCCTTAGTGCGCGGCGAAGGCCAGCAGCACGAAGGCGATGAGCGAGAGCACGGTCCGGAAGCGGTGGAAGGCGTTCCAACGGGCCTCGAACGCGGTACGGGCCGCACTGTCACCGCCGCGGTCGCCCTCGCCCTCACCTTCGGCCCCGGCCCCGGACCCGGCTTCGGATTCACCTTCGGCTTCGGCTTCGGCTTCGGCGAGCGCCTTGTTCAGCGGGATGTTGCCGCAGATCGTGACCAGGTGGGAGACGACGGCGCAGGCCAGTGCCACGGCCACCAGCCCCCACCACTTCTCGCCGTTTTCCGTGAACACCGCGATGGCCGGGAAGACGATCGCGCCGAGAAAGAGGATCAGGAACACGGGCCGGGGGACCGTCTCGTTGATGCGGCGCATCGCGGCCGTGAACTGGACGTCCGGCAGTGCGGACAGACCGGGCATCACCGCGATGAGGAACGTCAGCATGAAGCCGGCGTAGAGACCGGTCGTGATCACGGCGAGATCGAGAATCAAGGAGGCCATGGGGTCATCTTGGCGCAGCGGCTTCGGCCGCACAGCCCAATTCCGTACAGCTGTACGACCGAGTGCTCTCCGCCGGCTCCCTCTCCGCGCGGGGGGCCGGTGTCAGTCCATCTCGCCTTCGCCCGAGTCGCTTCCGGTGTTCTCGTGGCCGCCCCTGAGCCGGTCCGCGCTGCCGATCGCGGTGGCCAGCTTCGCCACCGAGTCGTCCTCGGTCTCCGCGGCCAGCTCCTTTGCCCTGGAGGCGAGTTCACCGAGACCGGGCGCGCCCGGTAGTTCGCCGTTGCGCAGGGTGTCGGCGAAGTAGGCGGCGACCGCCGCTACTTGGAGTCGTGCGCTGCCGCCTCCCCACAGCCTGCCCTTGACCGCTCCGGTCTCCACGGATCCCGTCTCCTCGTGCGCCGCACGGGACTTGGGGTCCTGCCAGCGCACGGTCGCGGTCGCCACGTGACCCGACGCACCGTCCCGCAGACGCACGGCGTAGAGCGCCGTCACCGTGTGCCCCGGGCCGATCTCTCCGCCGTCCACGCCGTCGTCGCGGAAGTCGTCGTCGGCGACCTTGCGGTTCTCGTAGCCGATCAGCTTGAACTTCTCGACGGTCTTCGGGTCGAAGGCCACTTGTGCCTTGGCGTCGCGCGCCGTCAGTTCGAGGTGCGCGGGCAGCTGGTCGACGAAGACCTTGCGCGCCTGCTCCTCGTCGGCGATGTACGTGGTGTGGCCGTCGCCCTTGTCGGTGAGCCGCTCCATCAGGGCGTCGCCGTAGTCACTGCCGACACCGACCCCGAAGAGCGTGATGCCGTACTCGCGGCGGGCGGAGTCGATGCGTTCGAGGATCGCGTCGGCGTCGGTCTCACCGGTGTTGGCGAGGGCGTCGGAGAGCAGGACCACCCGGTTGTTGACGCCCTTGCGGTGGCCGTCCACCGCCTCCTCGTAGCCGCGCCGGACGCCTGCCTCCACATTGGTGGAGTCGGTGGCCTCCATGGAGTCGACCGCGTCGTGGATCTTCCCCCGGTGGCCCCTCAGCCGGGTCATCGGCAGCACGGTCTCCGCCTCGTCGCTGAAGGTGACCAGGGAGACGGAATCGTCGTCGCGCAGCTCGTCCGTGAGGACGCCGAGTGATTTCTTCACCAGACCGAGACGGTCGTCCGAGTCCATCGAGCCGGAGATGTCGACGACGAAGGTGAGTGCTGCGGGCGGCCGTTCGGCGCTGTTCGGCGCGGCCCGGGTCGCCAGACCGACCCGCACCAGCGACCAGTCCCCGCCCTCGCCGCCGGCCCGTGCCCCGTCGACGGAGACCGCGAAGCCGTTGCCCTTCGGGCGGTGGTAGCCCTGGCGGAAGCTGTTGACGAACTCCTCCGGCCGTACGGTCCCCGGCTCCGGCAGTCTCCCGTCGGCGAGCGTGCGGCGCGCATAGCCGTAGGAGGCGGTGTCCACGTCCAGGGCGAAGGTGGACAGGTAGTCGGGCCGTGCGGACTCCTTCAGCCGGTCCGCCTCACCGCCTCCGCCCGCCGCCTTCGAACCGTCGGCCCTCTGCGCACCGTCCCCGGCGGCTCCGCCGGTCGCGGCCGGTGCGGGGGCGGGCGCCCCCCGGCGGTCCGAGGTGGTGCTCTTACTGCTGCCGTCCTCCCCCGAGCAGCCCGTCAGCAGCACTCCGCCCGCCAGGAGCAGCCCCAGCGCCCCTCGGTACATCCGTGTCCGGCGTTCCATCCAGTGCCCCCTGTGTTGTCGGTTCGCCACGCGGTGTCCCCACGTGTGAATGTGACGTGCGAGCGAGGGCACGGGAGCCGGCGACGACGTTGCGGATGGGTCTCGATGCGGCAACGAAGAGCGGGTCCGCGGGAGAGCGCGGAGGACCGGGCGACCGGGTGCGTGCTCACGGGGAGCACCCCGCTGTTCCTTTCCGGACCCCGCCCATAAGATCACTTTCGGTGAGAAACCCGGACAGGAAAGGAAAGCAGTGTCGGAGAGCGTGAGGTTCGGTGTCCTCGGGCCGCTGGAGGTCCTGGCCGATGGGCGGCGGTTGCGCCTCGGCGGGACCGTGCCGACCCGGATCCTGACGACGCTGCTGCTCAACCCCGGGCAGATGCTGCCGGTGTCCCGCCTGGTCGAGGCGGTCTGGGACGAGGAGCCGCCGGCCACGGCCACCCACCAGGTGCGCAAGGCGATCGGTGATCTGCGCCAGCGGATTCCGGACGGCTCGGCGCTGATCGTCACGGACGGTCCTGGTTACCGCGCCGAGGTCCCGCCCGGCGGGCTGGACCTGAGCGAGTTCTCCGCCCGGTTGCAGCAGGCGCGTGAGGCCCTCGACACCCGCCGGACGGCCCGGGCCGTCGAGGAGCTGCGGGCGGCGCTCGCCCTGTGGCGCGGTCCGGCTCCCGACGCGGCTGCCAGCGGGCCGCTGATCGCGGCCGGTTTCGCCGTACTGGAGGAGCGCCGGCTCGTCTCCGTGGGCCAGCTCATCGATCTGCGCCTCGGGCTGGGCGAGAACGAGGAACTGGTCGGCGATCTGCGGGAACTGACGACGCAGTACCCGCTGCGGGAGGGATTTCGCGGGCAGCTGATGCTCGCCCTGTACCGCTCGGGCCGGCAGGCCGAGGCGCTCGGCGAGTACACCGCGCTGCGTGCACTCCTCGTGGAGGAGCTCGGCGTCGATCCGGGCCACCGGCTGGGCAGTCTGTACGAGGCGATCCTGCGCGGGAGCCCCGAGCTGCAGGCCGCACCGCCCACGACCGGGGCGGAGCCCCCGGGGCCCGCCGCGCCGCCCGAGCCGGAACCGGCACCGCTGCCACCCGGGGAGACCGCGGCCCCCCGCACGCTGCCCCACGACCTCACCGACTTCACGGGCCGGGAGCGCGAGCTGGCCCTGCTGCTCGGCACGGCGGACGACACCCGTCGGCTGCGGATTGTCGCCGTCGACGGCATGGGCGGCAGCGGCAAGACCTCTCTGGCGGTCCGTGCCGCGCACCGCCTCGTCGACGCGTATCCGGACGGGCAGCTCCACACCGACCTGCGCGGCTTCTCACCGGGCCAGGAGCCCCGCGACCCCGGCACCGTGATCGCCGCGCTCCTGCGGACCCTGGGCGTGCCCGACGAGCGGATCCCCGAGGACCCGGACGGCCGCACCGCCCTGTGGCGGGCCACCCTGTCCGGCCGCCGGGTCCTGCTCGTCCTCGACAACGCGGCGGACGCGTCGCAGGTCAGACCGCTGCTTCCGGCGTCGGCGGGCTGCCTCGTACTGATCACGAGCCGCAATCGCATGAGCGGCCTCGACGGTACGGAGTCCGTGACCCTGGACATCCTGCCCCCGGCGGACTCCGTCGCCCTGCTCCGCGCCGCGCTCGGCGAGCAGCGCACCGGGGACGAACCCGAGGCGACGGCGCAGCTCGCCGGCCTCTGCGGACATCTGCCGCTCGCCCTGCGGGTCGCGGCCGCCCGTCTGCGCAGCCGGCCACGCTGGACGGTCCGCTACCTGGTGGACCGGCTTGCCGACGAGTCGCGGCGCCTGGACGAGCTGCGCTCGGGCGACCGCAGCGTCGAGGCCACGCTGCGGCTCTCCTACCAGGCCATGGACGCCGGTCAGCGCACAGCGCTGCGGCTGCTCGGAATGCATCCCGGTACGGACTTCGACGTGCCCGCCACGGCGGCTCTGCTCGGCCTGGACCGGGCGAGGGCCGAGGACGTACTGGAGCAGTTCCTCGACGTCCACCTCCTGGAGCAGCACGAGATGGACCGGTACGCCTTCCACGATCTGGTGCGCCGGTTCGCCCGGCGGCTGCCGCCGGAGGGGGGCGAGACGGCCGCGTTCGGCCGGCTGCTCAAGCACTACCTGGCCGTGACCGACGAGGCCTGCGGGGTCCTGTTCCCGTCACGGGGCTCTCATCCACTGCAGGGTTCTGCGTCCGCGCAGCCGTCGACTGCCATGACTCCCGAGCGTGCGATGAGGGTGTTCGACCAGGATCACGGCACATTGCTCGCGCTCGTGCGGCACGCGGTGGAGGAGGGGGGATTTGACGAGCAGGCCATCCCGCTCGCCCGAAATCTTGTGTTCTACCTCAATATGCGCAGCTATCTGCAGCCGTACGACGAGGCCGCGTCCCTGGCTGTCACCGCCGCACGTCGGCTGAACGACCCGCCGACCCTGCGCAACTGCCTGAACAATCTGTCGGTCGTGCAGTGGAAGGCAGGCAGGTTCGGCGCGGGAATCGCCTCGGTCACCGAGGCACTCGCCATCGCCGAGGAGCTTGACGAGCGGCTCGACATGGCGGTCAGCCTCAATTCACTGGGTCTGCTGAACAGTTCCGTGGGCCGTCTCGCAGCGGCCCAGGAGTGCCTCGAACGTGCGGTGAAGCTGTTCCACGGCACTGCCGCGGGCCGCCAGGAGGGCTATGCCCACAGCAATCTCAGCACCGTCCACTCCTATCTCGGGCGGCACCGGGACGCGGCGTCGGCCGCGGAGCGGGCGGTCCAGCTCAGCTACCGCTACGGGGCGGAGAGCGAAGGAGTGACGGCGCTGACCGATCTGGCCATCGCCCAACTCTCGCTCGACGAGACCGCACAGGCGCACGCCAGCATCTCCCGGGCGCTGCACCTCGGGGACGAGAGGCATACACCGGAGGACCTCGCCCTGGCGCTCGCCGTGGCCTCGGACATCCACGAGCGCCTGGGCGACCGTGGGCAGAGCACGGACTGCGCCGAACGCTCGCTGGAGCTGATCCGCTCCAAGGGCACGGCCTCCCGTCGGCCTGCGGTGGAGAACATCCTGGGCAGGGTCCACTCCCGCCGGGGCGACCACAGCCGCGCCCTCGATCTGCACCAGGACGCCCACCATCATGCCCAGGTCATCGGATTCCAGGTGGAGACGGCCCGCGCGCTGCGTGGCCTGGCCACGGCGGAGGCCGCCCTGGGCGATGCCTCGTCGGCCCGCGCCCACCGGGAACAGGCCGACGAGCTCTTCGAGGGGATGGGAATCCCGCTCGAACGTCACACCATGTGAGTGACCGGTGCGGTCGAGGTGTCCCCGGACCGGGCGGCACCGCGTCGAGGGTGCTCAGGAAGGGCCGTTCTCCGACTGCGGGGCAGGGGTCGGGCCGGAGTCCGGGGCAGGCGCCGAGAGCTCACCGGAGGCCGACACATGGGGCGGCTGCGTCGGCGGCTCGGCCTGAGCCGTGCCGACCGCCGCGCCCAGTGCCAACGCCAGAGCCAGTGCCGCGACGCCCGTGATTCCTGCCTTTGTCGAACGCATCTCATGTCCTTCGCTGGTACGCAGTGTGTGGTGCTCCGGCCCCGTTTCGGTCCGGCACCACAGAACTTCGCCCCACCCGTTCCCGAACGGTTCCCGGAACCGTACCGGTGCTCATAGGACCGCACGGGCCGCCGGGAGCAGGACCTCCCGCACTGCGGACACCGCGTCCTCACCGGCCCTGAGCTGGGCCTGTGCCGTGCCCGCGCCTATGTGCGGGGTGGGCAGGAGCGAGGGAAGGGCGAGCAGGTCGCGGGGCACGGACGGCTCCGTGGCGAAGACGTCGAGGCAGGCGCCCGCGATCCGGCCTTCGGCCAGGGCCCGGGCCACGGCCTCCTCGTCGACGATGCCGCCGCGTGCCGTGTTGACCAGAAGCAGATCCCGCTTGGCGAGCCGCAGTTCGTTCTCGCCGATCAGCTCGCGGGTCTCGGCGGTGAGCGGCAGATGCACGGTGAGGACGTCGGCACCGCGCAGGAGTTCGCCGAGTCCCACCGCGCGGGCGCCCCAGGGAGCGGCCGCCTCCTGGGGCACGTACGGGTCGTAGTACTCGATCTTCATCTCGAAGGCCGCGAGCCGCTTGGCGACCAGGCGTCCGACCCGTCCGAAGCCGAGGATGCCGACGGTCCTGCCGTACAGCTCGGTGCCCTGGAAGTCGGCGCGCCGCCACTGTCCGGCGCGCACGGAGGCGGCGGCCGCGGGGATGTGCCGCAGGGCCGAGATGATCAGGCCGACGGTGAGTTCGGCGACGCTCACGACATTGGACTCGGGTGCGTTGGCGACCAGGACGCCGGCTTCTGCCGCCGCCTCGACGTCGACGTTGTCGAGGCCGACCCCGGCCCTGGCGACGATACGCAGCCGGGGCGCTGCCGCGAGCACCGCGCGGTCGACGCGAGTGGCGCTGCGGACGATCAGCGCTTCGGCGTCCGCCACGGCGGCGAGCAGCGCGGCGCGGTCGGTGCCGTCGCATCGGCGAACCGTGAACCGGCTGCCGAGTCCGGCGAGCACCCGGTCGGGCAGCGGGTCGGCGACGACGACGGTGGGGGTGATCATGGGGTGTGAGGTCTCCGTGGGAAAGGAGGGGCGGAGGTCAGTCACGAGGGGCCGCCGGGGTGAGGCGCAGCGGGAGCGCGCGCAGGCCGTTGACGACGATCGAGTCCAGATGTTCGGGTCTGCCGTCGAGTGCCATCTCGCCGACCTGGGCCGTGAACTCCCTCAGCACCGCCTTGATTTCGAGCTTGGCCAGCTGCGTGCCGACGCAGTAGTGGGGGCCGGCGCCAAGGGCGAGATGGCGGTTCGGGGTGCGTCGTACGTCGAATGTGTCGGGGTCCGTGAAATGGCCGGGGTCCCGGTTGGCGGAGGGCAGCCAGCACACCACCAGGTCGCCGCGGCGGATGCGCTGCCCGCCGATCTCCACATCGGCCGTGGCCCGGCGCATGAGGTGCGTGGCGCTGGACGTCCAGCGCAGCATCTCCTCGATCGTGGTGTTCACCGTCGCATCGAAGTCGTCCTGGAGCAGCGCCCATTGGTGCGGGTGCTCAAGCAGGGCGAGCAGTCCGCCGGACATCGCGAGGCGGACGTTCTCGGTGCCGCCGACGAGGAGGTTGTCGCAGTTGAGCACGACGTCGTCCAGGGGCAGCAGCTCCCCCTCGTGCCGTACGCCCGCGAGCACGCTCACCAGGTCGTCACCCGGTCGTGCGCGGCGCTCCTCGACCAGTCCGGCGAAGTAGTCGAGGATCTCCAGATGCGCGAGGCTGCGTTCCCCGGCGGTCCCCGCACAGAACGCGTCGGTGGACCACTCGACGATCGACGGCCGGTCCTCATCGGGGATGCCGAGGAACGCGCACACCACGTCGAGCGGCAGCCGGGCCGCGATCTCCGTGACGAACTCGGTACGGCCCGCGGCGACGGCGGCGCGGACCGTGTCCTGCGCCGTCCGGTCCAGGAAGTCGCCGAGCATCCGCAGATTCCGCGGCGCGAACCAGCCGGCGATGGCCCCGCGCAGTGCGGTGTGCCGGGGCGCGTCCGCCAGGGCGAGTGTGCGGTCGCTGCCCGGGTCGTCGCCCTGGGCGAGCGGGCGGAGCAGGATGCCGGAGGACGAGCTGAAGGTGCCGCCGTCACGCAGCACCTCGTTGATCTCGTCGTACCTGGTCAGGGACCAGAAACCGGGGAAGACGTCCGGCTCGTTCCATACGACGGGTGCGTATTCGCGCATCCGTCGCCACTGGGCGAACGGGTTGCCGGTGCGGTAGGTCGCGCCGTCGAGCAGCGAGCCGAGGCCGGAGCGTGCAAGCAGTTCGGGGCTCACCTGGTCTCCCTCCGAAGGCGGTCCAGTTCCACGCGCAGGAGCGCGGCGGGCGGCTGTTCGCGCAGATAGAAGTGGCCGCCCGGGACGACGAGGGGCGTGAAGTCCTCTGTGGTGTGCCGGGACCAGCCCGTGAAGTGCTCCCGTATCCCCGGGACGTCCTGCTCGCCCACGACGGCGGTGATGCGGGAGGTGAGCCGCTTGCCTGAGTGCTCGGCGTACTGAGCCACGAGCCGCAGGTCGCCCTTGATGTAGTCGAGGATCAGATCGAGCAGTTCGGGCTCCGCCCGGATCTCGGGGCTGACCGGCTCGTACTGCTCCAGATACGCCAGGACGTCGGCGGTGTCCTCGAACGGGACGGCAGGCCGTTCGGCGGGAGCGGCGGACGAGGAGAGCACGAGCGCGGGCACCGGGGCGCCGGCCTGTTCGAGCCGGTGGGCGACTTCGAAGGCGACGTAGGCGCCCATGCTGTGCCCGAACAGGACGCAGTAGCGCTCCCCGGTCCGAAGGATCTCCTCGGCTACGGACGCGGCCAGGGCGACAAGGCTCCCGGGGGCGTCCTCGGCGATGCGGTCCTCACGGCACGGGTACTGCACGGCGTCCACGCGGGCAGCGGGCAGCAGGGACGGCCAGGAGCGGAAGAAGGAGGCACAGCCGCCGGCGTGCGGGAAACACAGCACGGCGGGCCCGGAGCCGGAGTCGTGGTCCGGAGTGAGCCTGCGCAGGGAGACGGAGGCCTCCGTGAGCGCGGGGAATGTGTGGGGCATGGGCCGCCGATCAGGAGAGGGGAAGGGCAAAGAGGGGAAGAAGGGCAAGGAAGGGGACAGCGGTGCTGAAGTCGCCCCTCTGTACGGTTCACGGCCCCGTGAGCAGTTCCGCCTGTTCGGCGAGCGTGGCCCGGCGGTACACGTCTTTGACCCCGATGGAGCGGCCCGCGGCTTTGCCGAGGGCGCGGGTCAGGCGCAGCACCGTCAGGGAGTTGCCGCCGAGTTCGAAGAACGTGGCGCCGGACGTGGCCTGCACGGGTATGCCGAGCAGTTCCGACCAGACGCCGGCGACCCGGGCGGCCGGGTCGTCGCCCGCGGCCGGGGGCACGGTCTCCTGGACGCGCAGCGCGTCGGCGAGCAGCGCCGCCCGGTCGATCTTGTCGTGTGCGGTGCGCGGCAGGACGTCGGGGAAGAGCACCCGGTCCGGCTGGAGCGCGGGGCCGAGCGCGTCCGCCACATGGGCGCGGACCATCGCCGCGTCGACGGCGGCGCCCGGCTGCAGGGCGACGAAGGCGAAACAGGTCGAGCTCGTGGTGTCGTACGCCACGGCCGCGGCCCGCACGCCGGGGTGTGCGGCGACGACGTCCTCGACGGCCTCGAGCGTGACGCGTACGCCGCGCACCTTGATCTCGTTGTCGATGCGGCCCGCGAACTCCAGACCGTCCTGCTCCGACCATTTCCCGAGGTCACCGGTGAGATACGCCCGCACGACCGCGCCCACCGGGTCCGTCAGTTCGACGAAGGCGGCGGCCGTGCGCTGCGGGTCCGCCACGTATCCGGCGGCGACGCCGGGCCCGGACAGTGCGATCTGGCCCTTTTCGCCGGCCGGCACCGGCCGCAGCAGGTCGTCGAGGAGATGGACGGTCGTGCCCGGGACCGGGAAGCCGATCGTGGAACGGCCGGGCTTGTCGTACAGGCGGCAGGTGGCCCAGACGGTGCACTCGGTGGGGCCGTACTCGTTTCCGAGCGCGACTCCGGGCAGTTGCGCGAAGTGCTGCTCGACGACCTGCTGCGGCAGGGACTCGCCCGCGCAGACGGCTATCCGCAGCGAGGCCGCGGCCGCGGAGTCGGCGGCGAGCGCGGGCAGCAGTTCGGCGTAGAAGCTGGGCACGGTCAGGAGCTGGCCCACCCGGTGGCGGGCGATCAGGCCGAGCAGTGCCGCGGGGTCGCGCCGTTCGTCCTCGCCGGCCACGACGAGCGTGCCGCCGGCGGCGAGGGTGCCCCAGACACCGGCCGCGGAGGAGTCGAAATGGAACGGGGACAGGAGCAGGAAGACCGGTCTGCCGAACGGCTCGTACACGGCGAGCCGGGCCTGTGTGGAACTCGCCAGGTTGGCGTGGGTGACGGAGACGCCCTTGGGTATGCCGCTGCTGCCTGAGGTGTAGAGGACGTACGCCTCGTCGCCGAGATCACCGGGAACGACGGCGTCACCGGAATCGGCAGCCGGGACACCCGGCGGGACCCGGGGGTCGAGCACCGTCGTCACCCCGGCCGTCTCCCGGATGTGCGCGAGCGTGCTCTTTGGCGCCTCCGGGTTGAGGAACACGTACGACCGGCCGCTCAGCGCGACCCCGAGCGCGTGCGCGACCGCGCCGGCCGTGCGGTGCGCGGTGATGCCGATGCGCCGCGCGTCCGTGGCGGCCAGCGCGCGGGCGACGTCGGCGGCCTGCTCGGCGAGCTCCCGGTAGTCGAGCACGACGTCGCCGCAGACGACCGCGGCCCGGTCGGGGTGAGCACGGGCCCGCTCGGCCACGAGGTCGCAGACCCGCCGCACGGGCGTGGGCAACGGGGGCCCCGAGACGGCTCGGGCCGGACGGGGAGGCTGGGGATTGGTCATGCCTCTGATCCTGCGGACGGGGTTCCCGGCGGGCTCCCGGCCCACTCCGGGAAGCGAACGGGACCGGGCCGGTACCCGCACCCTCTGGACTTCGGATGTCAGCGGACGGCGCCGCCCCGGCGGACGCGCCCCGCACCCCACGACACCGAACTCACCGGAAGGCACGCGGTGTACAAGTCATACGCGGAGAAACTCTCCGTACCGGACCTCATCGACCTGGGCAACGAGGTCTACGTCCTGCGCTTCGAGGTCATGAAGGTCACCTCGGTGTACGCGGCGGTCAGGGACCTCCTCGACCGCGGGGTGATCCACCCGGGGCAGACGCTCGTGGACAGCTCCAGCGGCATCTACGGCCACGCGCTCGCGCTGGTCTGCCGCAATCTCGGGCTCAAGTGCCATGTCTTCGCCTCGGTCGCGGTGGACGCGGCGATCCGTACGCAGCTCAAGTACCTCGGCGCGACCTACACGCAGGTGCCGTCCTCCGACGACCCGGGTCTCCAGCACGACCAGGAGACCCGCGTACGCCTCGTGCACGCGTACATGAAGGAGAACCCGGACGCGTACTGGATGCAGCAGTACCACGACGACGTGCACTACATCGGCTACGAGAGCGTCGCGGACACCGTCGTGAAGGAGCTCGGCTCCAGCGGCGTCACGGTCGTCGGCGGTGTCGGCACCGGCGCGTCGACCAGCGCGATGAGCCGCTATCTGCGCGACCGGTCACCGGACGTGCGGGTCGTCGGCATCCAGCCCTTCGGCAGCCGCTCCTTCGGATCCGAGGCCATTGCGCTGGACGGATTCATCATCGCGGGCATCGGCAGCGGCATCCGCTTCGACAACATCGACTACAGCGCGTACGACGAGATGCACTGGCTCGACTTCGGTGTGTCGGCGGCCGGCTGCCGTCATCTGCTGTCCACCACGGGGGTGTTCGCCGGCCTCTCCTCGGGCGCCGGCTGGCAGGTCGCACGCCATCTGCGCAGGAACGCGCCGGACGGCGGGCCGATCGTCTTCCTCGCCGCCGACCCCGGCCACCGCTACGTCGAGCGGGTCTTCCCGCCGGACGGGCCCGTCGGTGAGGACCCGGAGTTCGCGCCGTCGGTCATCACCGACTTCGCGGACATGACCGGCCCCTGGAGCGTCATGGACTGGGGCCGCCGCGCGTACAGCGTTCAGGACGACCTGCCGGTGTACACCCCTGCGTCCTGAACCTCCCCGACCCGACTCCCCCGATCCGATCTCAGCGAGGCCCCGCCATGAGCCCCACCCCCCATGTCGCCGTCATCAACTACGGCCCCGGGAGCGACTACGCCGCCATGCTCCCCGAGCTGGCCGGCGCGCTCGAGGTGTACACCCACAACGACCTGCGGAACACCGATGGTTACGCGCGCTACGAGTACGTCCCCGACTGCGAGTTCGTGCCCTACGCGGAGCTGATGATCCGCCGCACGGCCCGCGAGCAGCCGTTCACGCACATCATCACGGACAACGAGTACGACCTGGAGCGCGTCGCCCGGATCCGTGCGGACCTCGGGATAGCGGGCCAGTCCGCCGCGAGCGCGCTGTCGTTCCGCGACAAGGCGGTCATGAAGGAGGTCGCGGGCCGCGCGGTGCGCACCGCGCGCTTCGCCCGGCTGGAGACGATCGTCGACCTCACGGACTTCATCGACGAGGCCGGCTTCCCGGTCGTGGTCAAGCCGGTCAAACAGGGTGGTTCGAGGGACATCGTCGTGCTGCGCTCCGACGACGACCTGGTGGAGTTCAGCCGCCGGCACTGGCGCGAGGACCTGATGGCCGAGGAGTTCATCGACGGGCAGATGTACCACGTGGACGCGGTGATCGCCCCGGGCTACCGCTTCGTGGCCTCCTCCCGCTACCTGCGCAGCTGTCTCGGCGTCTTCGACGGACAGAACAACGGATCGGTGCAGCTGCACCCACAGGACAAGCTGGCGCTACGGCTCGAGGAGTTCTTCGACCGGACCCTCGACGCGTTCGACGCCCCCGCGAGCAGCGCGTACCACCTGGAGGTCTTCCACACCCCGGACGACGAGCTCGTGCTGTGCGAGGTCGCCTCACGGGTGGGCGGCGACCGCATCCCGGCCCTCACACAGCTCACGTACGGCGTCGATCTGCGCTCCGCCTGGCTGCGCATGTCCTGCGGGCTGCCCGTGCCCCCGGCGCCGGCAGAAGCCCCCGCCAAGGTGCACGGCTCCGTCTCGGTCCTGCCGCAGGGCCGGGCCGTGCGGGCACCCGCACGGCCGCCGTTCGGCTGGGTCGCGCACTACGAGGTCAACGAGAAGATCGCGCCCGGCGCCACGACGCAGAACAGCACATCGCATCTGTGCTTCGTGATCGTGGAGGGCTCCGGCCCCGTCGAGGTCGAGGAGCGCCTGTACGAGGTCGAGGCCTGGCTCATGGCGAACCTGGAGGACGCAACCGAGACGGCCCCGGCGCCGTGAACACCTGGCGCAAGTCCTCCCCCACCGGACGGGTGCTGCTGCTCGCGGTCCTGTTCACCGGACTGACCACGTTCATGTTCCTGCCGCTGCTCGCTCTTCAGCTGACCGAGCAGGGGATCGGGGCGGGCCGTGCGGGCTTCCTCGTGGGGTTGCTCGCCTTCTGCGGCCAGGGCTTCTCGCTGATCTGCGGTCTGATCGTGGACCGGTTCGGGACCCGGGTGGTGCTCTCCGCCGGGTTCGCGCTGCGGATCGCCGGCTACCTCCTGCTCGGCCACGGGCTGGCCGCCGGCACGCACCCGGCGGCGCTGGTCGGCGGGATCGTGGGCATCGGCGTGGGCGGCTCGCTGCTGGGTCTGTCCGTCAAGACGCTGCTCGTACGTGAGGACGGCCTGCCCGCACGCGAGATGCTGGCCCTGCGCTCGACCTTCGTGAACATCGGCGTGATCGTCGGTCCCGCGCTGGGCGCACTGATCTATCCACTCGGCTTCGGCTACGTGCTCGCCGCGTGTGTGGCCTCGCATCTGGTGCTCGGGCTGCGCCTCACGCTACGGCCGCCCGCGGCCGCTCCAGGACCGCCTCCGGCCTCCGGCAAGGGCGAGCAGGACTCCGCGGACGGCAGGGCCGCCTGGGCCCGCTGGCAGTGGGCACCCCTGGCGCTGCTCGGCGTCGCGTTCTGGGCGATCTACAGCCAGCTCAACGTCGTTCTGCCCATCGCGGCCAAGGACCTGACCGGCAGCGCGTCGGCCATCTCGGTCGTCTTCACACTCAATGGCACGCTCGTGGTGCTGTTCCAGTACAGCCTGCTGCGCCATGTGTTCGGCAAGGCGGGCACCCGCAGCCTGCTCGCCCTCGGCTTCCTCGCCTTCGGCGGCGGCTATGCCCTGCTCATCGCGTTCAGCGGCTGGGGGGCACTCCTCGTCTTCGTGCTGCCGATCACGCTGGCCGAGATGCTGATCGCGCCGAGCCTCGACGAGCAGGCCATCCACGCGAGTTCACTGCGCCGGACCGGCCTCGCGCTCGGCACGATGAGTGCCGCCGGAGCGCTGGGCAGCTTCCTCGGCTCCGGGCTCGGCGGCTATCTCCTGCAGACCATGCACGGCGGCACCGGCTTGTGGCTGCTGATCAGCTGCCTGTCCGTGGCGGCTGCCGCCTTCTGTTTCCTTCTCCCGAAAGGCAGCCCGCAGCATGTCTGATGCGGTACGTGACACCTCCGGCGCGCCGGACCCCGCCCCGTCCGGGGACCGGCCGACCGCCGTACTCCTGGGTGCACGCGACACCGTGGTCGCGGCGGCCGAGCGCCTCGGCCTCGACCTGGTCCTGGTCGTCGATCCGGACCAGCCCCGGCCGCCGGACACCGGCGCACCCGAGATCGAGACCTCATGGACCACGTCCAGCGACGAACTCATCGCAAGGCTGCGCACGTTCGCCTTTCCCGGCCCGGTGAGCTGCTTCGGCTTCGGCGAGATCGGCGCCGCCGTCTCGGCGGTGGTCAACCGGGAGCTCGGCTGGCCGGGCAACCCGCCCGAGGCTCCCGCCGCGTTCAGGAACAAGGCCGGACTGCGGGCACTGGTCGGCGACAGGGCGGGCCTTCCCGTGCGGCACGTGCTGTGCACCGTGGCCGGCGAACTGTTGCCGGCGACCGACCGGACCGGTTTCCCCTGCGTGGTCAAGCCCGTGGACGGAACCGGGAGTGCGGGTGTGCGCTACCTCGCGGACCGGGCATCGGCCGAGCGGTACGCTGCCGCCGCCGACTGGTCCGGCCCGCTGCTCGTCGAGGAGTTCCTGGACGGCACGGAGTACAGCGTCGAGGCGATCAGCACGGCCGCCGGCCACCGGATCCTCGCAATCACCGAGAAGACGACCACGGGCGCCCCGCACTTCGTGGAGACCGGGCACACGCTTCCGGTACGGCTGGATCCCACCGTCGAGGAAGCGGTCGCCGACCTGGTGCGCGCGACCCTGGTCGCGGCCGGCCACCGCTACGGCCCCTCGCACACCGAGGTCATGGTCACCGGCCTGGGCCCACGCCTCATCGAGTCGCACGGCCGGCCCGGCGGCGACCGGATCAGCGACATGCTCCTGCTCGCCCTCGGCGAGGACGTGTTCGCGCAGACGATGGCCGCCGTGCTCGGGCTGCCCGACGAGCAGCCGGCGAACCGCTCCCGGGTGTCCGGCATCCGCTACGTCACCTTCGACCGGCCGGTGGCCCGCGCCATGGCGGTCTCGCTCGCGGTCTCGCTGCCCGGGGTCGAAGAGGTACAGATCACCGTCCCGGCCGGACAACCGCCTTCCTCCATCGCCCAGTCGGGTGACCGGCACGGCTTCGTGCTGGCCGTCGCCGACACACGGGACGAGCTCGACCACCACCTGGAGGTCGCCGTCCGCACCCTGACCGCCGGCAGCTGAACAGCGCCACCCACCGCGCCACTTGTCGAAACTCCCCTGCTGAGAGGTACCCCTTGCCGTACAAGATCCTGATTCTGGTGTCCGAGGCGTCAAAGTTCGAGCTGGACAACCACTCGATCATCCCGAGTGCGTTGCACCGCGAGGGCCATGACGTGTACATCGGTGACATCGACACCCTGTCCGTACACGAATCCGTCGTGGTCTGCGACCGGGTCAGGCTGTCCGAGGAGTTCGTGGCCGGCGGCGACTTCCCCGCACTGAGCGAGCCCTGCGCGTCCGCCGAGGACTTCGACCTGGTGTGGGTACTCGCGGGCACCCATCCCGAGTCCGACACCGACTCCTTCCAGCTCCTGTGGCTGCTGAACCAGCGCGTGCCGTTCGTCAACGACGCCGCCGGGCTCTTCTTCCTCAACACCAAGTCGAACCTCGGCGCGATCGTGCCTGCCGAGAACCTGCCGGTCTCCTACGTCTCCAACGACGTCGCCTTCCTGAACGGCCTCGTCGAGTCCGACGGCGACCGCTCCTGGGTCATCAAGCCCACCAACGACGGCTGCGGCGCCGATGTGTACGTGGTCAACAAGAACGACCGCAACCGTTCCGCGATCATCGGCTCCGCCACCGGCAACGCGGTGTCCCGCGAGGGCCGCTACGGCCGGGACATCATCGGCATGGCGAAGCGGCACACCGCCGTCCAGGAGTACATCCCCAATATCCGCACCAACGAGAAGCGTGTGATCATCGCGGGCGACCAGCCCGTCGCCGGCTTCCTGCGCTTCCACCCGGAGGACGACAACCGCTCCAACACGGCGATCGGGGGCGACTTCCAGGCCCTTGAACTGACGCTGGAGGAGCAGGAGTTCATCACCGCACTCGGCAAGCGGATGATGGATCTCGGCATCTTCTACACGGGCATCGACCTGGCGTTCCCGTACGTCGTCGAGATCAACATGGTGAACCCCGGCGGCCTCGGCTACCACCAGCTGGCCACCGGCGAGGACAAGTCCTCCGATGCGGTCAACATCGTCCTCGCCGCGCTGCGCACCGCCGGGAAGCTGAAGTGAGCGCGGCACGAGAGGTGTGGCCCGCCCTCGACCGGCGCGCCGTCACCGCATGGGCCGACTTCGAGGCCACGGGTGAGGCGGACCTCGACCGCGAGGAGTTCACCGCGCGCATCCACCGGGCCGGCTGGACCCACCCGTACCCGCCCCAGATGCTGACGGCCGAGGCGGCCGAGGAGACCGGGACGGTCGGCGTTCGCCTGTCCGAGCTGATCTCCGGCTTCCCGCGCCGGGTGTTCGGGAACGATCACGGCGCCTGGGCGCGGTACCTGGGTGTGTGTGCCGAAGACGCCGAGCTGATCTGCGAGGCCCTCGCGAGCCCCCGTCTGGCCCGGGCCGCCAAGGCCTTCATGCGCCCTGATCTGGTGGTCACCGACCAGGGCCTGAAGCTGGTCGAGCTGAACGTGGCGGCCTCGCTCGGCGGCCTCAGCACCTGCGCGCCCTACACCGGGGCGGCCCTCGGCTCCGCGTATGGCCGCTTCCTGGGCGCCCGCGGTCTGCGCGTGGAGGCACCCGACACCTCCCGGGCCTGGCTGGAGGCGTTCGGCGGCCTGACCGAGCGGCACACCGACGGACCGCTGCATGTCTTCGAAGCCGTCGCGGACCCCTCGGACATCGACTCCGGCCGGCGGTTCTTCGTCGACATGGTGGGCTCGGCCGGGCACGAGGTCAGCTGCGGTCTTGTGCACGACCTGGAACTCACCGACCAGGGCGTGTACTTCGGCGGCCGGCGGATCGACGCGGTGTTCACCGCATACACCTGGTACGAGACCAGGCGCTTCGTTCCGCCGGCGCTCACGCGCCGTCTGATGGAGCTGGACGCCGCACGCGTGGTCGACTTCATCGGCTCCCCCGCCGCGGCGCTGTACGACAACAAGGCCAACCTGGCACTCCTCTTCGACGAGGCGTACGCGCACCTGCTCGACGACGAGGAGCGGTCCCTGATCGAGCGCCACGTGCCCGGGACGTTCCGGCTGAGCGAGGAAACCCTGGAGCGGGCCGTCGCCGCCCGCGAGCGGCTGCTCTGCAAACCCACGGCCGCGTACGGCGGCAAGGACATGACGTACGGCTTCTCCCTCGACGACGACGCGTGGCGCTCGCTCCTCACGGAGTACCTGCGGGAGCCTGCCGAGCGTTACGTGCTGCAGTACCGCGTCCCCCCGGCTCTCGTGGACCTGCCGGGTGCGAGCCCCTCCGCCCGCGAAGTCGTCCTGGCACCCCTGGTGTTCGGCGGCCGCTTCGCCGGCACGTTCCTCCGCCAGGCACCGCCCAGGGAGGAGTCGGTGATCAACGCGTCGAACGGCGCGGAGTCCGCCGGAGTCCTCACCATCTCCACGGAAGGGGCCTGACTGCCGTGCTGCGCATAGCGATTCCCAACAAGGGCTCCCTGGCCGGACCGGCCTCCGAGATGCTGCGCGAGGCCGGTTACCAGCAGCGCCGGCACACGAAGAAGCTGGTGCTCGTCGACCCGGAGAACGAGGTGGAGTTCTTCTACCTCCGCCCGCGTGACATCGCGCTCTACGTCAGTGCCGGTCGCCTCGACATCGGCATCACGGGCCGCGATCTGCTGCTCGACTCCGGGGCGTCGGCCGAGGAGATACTCCCGCTCGGCTTCGCCCGCTCCACGTTCCAGTACGCGGCGAAACCGGGCACGGTCAGCGACACGGCGGACTTCGCCGGCCGCACCATCGCCACATCGTACGAGGGCATCGTCGCCCGGCATCTGGCCGAGGCCGGCGTCGAGGCCCGGGTCGTCCATCTGGACGGCGCGGTGGAGACCGCGGTGGAGCTCGGGGTGGCCGACGTGATCGCGGACGTCGTGGAGACCGGTACGAGCCTGCTCAACGCCGGACTCGAAGTGGTCGGCAAGCCGATCCTGCGGTCCGAGGCCGTGGTCATCGGCCGCAACGCGGACACCGGACTCGCCCCGAAGGCGGAACAGTTCCTGCGCCGCCTACAGGGTGTCCTGGTGGCCAGGACGTACGTGATGATGGATTACGACTGCCGCGCCGAGCACCTGGAACAGGCCATCCGGCTGACCCCCGGCCTGGAGTCCCCGACGGTCTCCCCGCTGCACAACGAGGGCTGGGTGGCGGTGCGCGCCATGGTGCCGGCGGCGCAGGCGCAGCCGATCATGGACGATCTGTACGGCCTGGGCGCGCGAGCGATCCTGACGACGTCGATCCACGCCTGCCGGCTCTGACGCCGGCCGGGCTCAGGACACGATGTCCTTGCGGCTGAACCCGCGGAAGGCGAGGGCGAACAGGATCAGGGCATACGTCACCGAGACGGCCGCGCCCTTCACCATGCCGCCCCACTCCAGGTCGGGCTGGAGTGCGTCGGCCCAGGCGAACTGCCAGTGGGCGGGCAGGAAGTCGCGCCAGGAGCCGAGCGCGGTGACCGCGTCCAGCACATTGCCGACGATGGTCAGCCCGACCGCGCCGCCGACCGCGCCCAGCGGGGCGTCCGTCCTGGTCGACAGCCAGAACGCCAGCCCGGCGGTGACGAGTTGGGAGACGAAGATGAACGCCACGACGAGCGCGAGCCGGGGCACGGTGTCCCCCGTCGCGAGCGCACCGCCGGTGGGGAGTTCGAGCGGACCCCAGCCGTACGCGGCAGCTCCCGCGGCCAGTGCGACGAGCGGCAGCAGCACCATCGCGGCGAGGCTGAAGCCGAGCGCCACGACGAGCTTGCTCCACAGCAGCCGTGCCCTGGGCACGGGCGCCGCCAGCAGATAGCGCAGCGAGGACCAGCTGGCCTCGGAGGCCACTGTGTCGCCGCAGAACAGCGCGACCGGGACCACGAGCAGAAAGCCGGCCGAGACGAACAGGCAGGTCGCGGCGAAGTTCGCGGCGGACTGTGTCGCGGTGTCCATCAGGGTGAGCCGGTCGCCGCCCCCGGGTCCGCCGCTCGGCGTGCCGCCGATCGCGAACGCGATGATGAGGATGAACGGCAGCGCGCCCAGCACCCCGCCCATGAGCATGGTGCGCCGCCTGCGCAGCTGCCGTACGGCCTCGACCCGCAGCGGAAGGGTGCGCCGGGCGCGGTATCCGGGAGCTTCGGGGGCCGTGGTGACTTCGGCTGCGGTACTCATGCGGAGCCTCCGGAGATCAGGGTGAGGAACGCGTCCTCCAGGCGGCGGTGCGGCCCGACGCCGGTCAGCGGCACGTCCAGCCGGACCAGTTCGGCAACCAGCTGCGGGGAGGTCGCTCCGTCGAGCCGGACCAGGAGCCCGTGGCCGTCGTCCGTGCGGACGGCGGAGCCGATGCCCGGCAGTGCGGCGATCTTCTCCACGAGGGGTTCGGCGAGCGCATCGGCCGAGGTGACGAGCAGCATGTCGCCCGAGCCGGTGATCTCGGCGACCGGGCCCGCCTGGACGAGCCGGCCGCGGTCCATGACCACCAGGTGGGTGCAGGACTGTTCGACCTCGGACAGGAGGTGGCTGGAGACGATGACGGTCCGGCCGCCGGCCGCGTACCGGATCATCACGTCCCGCATCTCACGGATCTGGGGCGGGTCGAGGCCGTTGGTCGGTTCGTCGAGGATGAGGAGGTCCGGCATGCCCAGCATGGCCTGGGCGATGGCGAGCCGCTGCCGCATGCCCTGGGAGTACGTGCGGACCGCCCGGGCCAGTGCGTCGCCGAGCCCGGCAATCTCCAGGGCCTCCTCGATCCGGGAGTCCTCGGCCGGCCGCCCGGTGGCCTGCCAGTACAGCTCCAGGTTGGCGCGGCCGGACAGGTGCGGCAGGAATCCGGCCCCTTCGACGAAGGAGCCGACCCGCGACAGCACGGGCGCGCCGGGGCGGATGGCGCGTCCGAAGACCCGGATCTCCCCGTCGTCGGGGGTGATGAGTCCCATCAGCATGCGCAGGGTGGTCGTCTTCCCGGCGCCGTTCGGCCCGAGGAGCCCGAGCACCTGCCCCTTCTCCACGCGGAAGGACAGCTCCCGCACGGCATACCGGTCGGCGGACTTGGCGTACTTCTTCGACAGTCCGGTGATCTGGAGCGGTACGTCGGCGAGTGCGGGGTCCGGGGCGGGAGTGGCGGTGCGGCGCCGCATGGTGAGCAGCAGGGCGGCCGCGATCACGACGGCGGCGGCCGGGAGCCCCCAGGTCCACCAGGGCAGGGCGGCCGATGCGGTCGCGAGGCCGGGGGCGGTGGGGATGGTCAGCGGGCCGTCGAGGGAGACGGTGTACGCGGTCGGCGCGGCCGGGGAGGCGTAGCCGAGGTCGGTGGCGGACAGCACGAGCCGGAGCCGGTGTCCCGAGTCGACTTCGTGGTCGACGGCGGGCAGCGTCAGGTCCAGGGGCTTGCCCTGCTGGTCGGGGGTGATCCGGTAGGGGGTGACGAGCTGGGACGGCAGCACCTGCTGCTTGCCGTCGGGCGATACGTCGTACACCTTGCCGAACAACACGGCGTCGCCCTTCGCCGCCTTCACGTTCACGCGGACGGTCGGCGAGCCGGTGATACGGCGCGAGGTCTTGAGCGGGGCGGATTCGAAGCGGGCGTACTGGCCGGCAAAGTCGACGGAGAGCCCGACGCCGAGGGTGGACAGCCGGGCGAACTGGCCGCCGGTGCCGGGAACGGCCGAGATGGACGGCGGGGTGGCCCCGGCGGGGTTGGCGAACGTCTGGGTCCGCCCCCGCAGCTCGATCCGCTCTCCCCCGCCGTTCAGCCCCGGATAGGTGTCACTGCTCGCACCGCGCGTGAGAGCCGCCCCGTCGGTGGAGTCGACGCCGCCGGTCCTGGTGACGCGGAACGCGGGTCCGGTGTCGGTGCCCTTGTCGTCCTTCAGATAGCGGTCGAACCAGCTGTTGACGCGCTGCCGCACGCGGTGGGACTCCTTGTCGCCGCCGTCGTGGCCGCCGGTGACCCAGTCGACGGAGACGGGCTCGCCGTTCGCCTTGATGGCCTTCGCCATGTCGTCGGCCTGGCCGAGCGTGAAGAGGGAGTCGGTCTGTCCCTGCATGATCAGCGTCGGCACCTTGATGCGGTCGGCCACGGCGCTGGGCGAGCGCTCGGTGAGCAGCGCACGGGCGGCGGCGTCCGGCTTCCCGCTGACGGCGACCCGTTCGTACATGTCGCAGAGCTGCTTCTCGAGATTCCGGCAGCCACCGCCGGTGGTGACGAAGAGGCTGGCCCAGAGCTTCTTGAACACCCCGTTGGGGAAGAGGGCTTCGGCGAGGTTCCAGTAGGTCATCTCCGGGGCGATGGCGTCGACGCGCCGGTCGTACCCGGCGGCGAGGAGCGAGAGCGCGCCACCGTAGGAGGCGCCGGTGACCCCGACCCTCGGGTCACCTGCGGCGTCGAGCTGTACCTCGGGGCGGGCCGCCAGCCAGTCGATCAGCTTGGAGACGTCCTTGATCTCGGCGTCGGGCGCGTTGATCGAGGTCTTCCCGCCGGACTTGCCGAAGCCGCGGGCCGACCAGGTCAGCACGGCGTACCCGTCGGCGGCCAGATTCTGCGCCTGCGACCGGTTGTCGCCCTTGTTGCCGCCGAACCCGTGCCCGATCAGCACGGCGGGCCGGCGCTGTGTGCCACCGGTGGTGAAGTACGAGGTGTCGATGGACACGCCGTCGATGCGCATCATCCGGTCCTGGCGGTGCACGGCCGGCGCGCTGTCGTCGGCGGTGGCGGTCCAGGTGCCCGCCCCGGCCAGCACGACGAGCGCGGCGATGCCGGCCGCCCACCGGCCGCGGGCGCGGGCGCGGGGCAGCAGGCGTCGCCACCGGGACGTACGCGCGTGAGGGATCTCCATGTGTCGAGCCTAAGCGGGACGCCGCCCCGTCTACGCTGCCGGTGGGGTGAGGTGACCGGCCTCCTCAGGGCGTACGGCGTTCCCCGGGCGTACTCCGCCTGCGGTATGCCCCGCCCCGGGCCACCCCGGCTCGACCTGACCTGCGAGAGGCCCGCATGGACAACCCGGTGGAAATTCGCCGCGCCACGACCGTCGCCGAGCTCGAAGCCGCCCAGCACCCCTCGGCGCCCTGGCGACGTACCGCTCGGCGGGGGCCGGGGACGACGGCGGATTCGCGATGCTGACGTGGCGGTTCGGCCCGTCCCGGTAGTCCGGTGTACGTCTACTGGTCCCGGTCCGTCAGGGCTGCCGCGACGGCACTCGCGAAGGCCTCCGGATTGTCCAGCATGATGTTGTGCCCGCAGTCCGGGATCGCGACCACGGACACCCCGGCATCGCTGAGAGCTCGGGCGCCAGGAAGCGGACCGCCCTCCTCCGGCAGCAGAAAAGCGCGGGGAATCCTCAGGTCCAGCAACAGCTCCCGCATGGTGGGAACCCTGCCGCGCGTGAGGTGAACCGCACTGCGGTGCAGGGCCTCACGCCCGGCCAGGCGCATCGTGGACCACCAGTGGGCGCCGGCCCGGTCACGCACCTCTTCCCACCCGCCCGCCAGGAACTCCTGCTCGGAATAGGAGGCGATGTCGCTGCTGCCTCCGCAGGCGCGCGCGGGCTGGATCGGGTCGAGGTTGGCATCGACCAGGACCAGCCGGGAGACCAGCCGCGGGTGCCGGACGGCCAGGACGATGGCCACGGAGCCGCCCATGCTGTGCGCGATCAGCTCCGCGCCGGTGACACCCGCGTCGGTCAGGGCCGCGGCGAGCGCATCGGCATGTGCTTCCAGCGTGTAGCCGAAGCCTGTCGGCCGGTCGCTGATGCCGTGGCCCAGCAGGTCGATCAGCAGCGAACGGCGGCCGGCCAGCAGGGGATGGACCGCAGTCTCCGTGAAGTAGGCGGGGGAACTGGCGCCCAGCCCGTGCACGTAGACACGTGGCGGCTCCTGCCCGGGCAGCTCGACCCAGCGAATCCGATCGCCTTCGGGCGTCACAACGGCGTTGCGCACAGTCTGCTCCGCTTCACATCAAGGCCCATGAGTGGACGAGAGTAGCCGCCGTAGCCGGGCGCCGCCGTTGATCCGCCGGTCCAGGCAACGGCAACTCACCCTTGCGCTCAACGCCCATACGCAGAACGAGTATTTCCCTCGCGCTGCCCCGGACTTGGCCGGCACCCTGCCGCCATGACTCATCCGAAGGTACTGCTCATCGGTGGAGGCGCGGGCGTGGGGAAGTCGACCGTCGCCTGGGAGGTGTCGGCGCGGCTGCGGAAGGCCGGGACCCCGCACACGGTCATCGAGGGCGACTTCATGGGGCAGGTCCACCCGGCGCCGGAGGACGACCCGCACTGCGCGCGGATCACCGCAAGGCCCGCCTGCTCGACGAACGGGCCCCGGCGGACACGGTCAGGGTGGCGACGGACGGGCGGACGGTGGTGGACATCGCCGAAGAGATCGTGTCGGCAACGGGGTGGGAGCGGGGGTGCGCCCGACGGCCCCGGCACGGCCCTCCGCAGGCGACCTCGACGCAGGCGGGGACTCCCCAAGTAACCAATGCATGTACGGCTGTTCACGCCGCGCGTCGCCCTGTACGCGGGTGGAAGTTACCGATGTGCAACTGCACCATCACCGGACCGCAAGGTGGCGGGCAGACCCTGTTCGCATGACAGGCATCGCTGAAGAACCCACAGAGGCTGCTGCGCCCACACTCTTCGAGAGCATCGGCGGAGCGGAGGCGGTGGAAGCCGTGGTCGACATCTTCTACGGGCGCGTCCTCGCCGACCCCGAACTGACCGGGTATTTCGAGGGCCGGGACATGGAACGGCTGAAGCGGCACCAACGCCTCTTCGTCGGACAGGCGTTGGGCGCAAAAGCACCGTACCCGGGGCGGACGATGGAGCGCGCACACAGCGACCTCGCCATCACGAGCGAGGCCTTCGACCGCGTCGTCGGTCACCTGGCCGGGGCGCTGAAGGAGGCAGGCCTGGACGACGCCACCATCGGCACGATCGCGCAGACGCTGCTGCCACTGAAAGCCGACATCGTCACCGCGTGACAATGGCCGCCCGGATCGGATGCCGGACCGGGCGGCCCGCACGCCGCAGGACCCCAAGCCGTCCCGGCCACGACGAACCGCCCCGGACAGCCCTCAGGCCGTTGGCAGCTTGCCGCTCTTCGTGTGCACTTCGTCGAGGAACTCGACGTCCTTCGAGTTCATCCGGTACACGTTGATCCGGACCTTGTGCCCCTCAGGGATGCTGAACGCGCAGGACTTGAAGCTGCTCGTCTGGCACGTGCCCTTCTTCTTCCCCGCCGTGACGTCGTAGACCTCGGTCCAGATGTAGTGGTTGTCCGCACGGAGGTCGTCGACGTCCACCCGCTCGGCATCCTTCGCCGAGTCACGCGGCTCGAAGACGATCGAAGCCACCTTCTTGCCGCCCGCGTAGAAATAGTCGACGGTATTGGGCTTGGCCGCAGCACTGGACGTGCCGACACCGACGGTGAGGGCGAGCCCCACAGCCGTCCCCACCGTGGCGACCGTGCGTACGAGAACATGCTTCTTCATGCGGTTCCCTCCGTGCTCAAAGATCTTTGCGGGCGCCGCGTTGCGCCCGCCGTGATCTTCCTACGCGGCGACCGGACGAGCCCGGACCGGCCAGGGGCATTCCGCAGGGCCTCCACCGCGTGCCCGCGGTATGGAGGACTCGCGCCCGGGGCCCCCGGGGCGCCGGATCGGGCTCAGTCCCCTGAGTGGACGGTGCTGACACGAGCCGATGCGACGACTCGGGGGCCCTCCAGGATCAGGATCTCGCCACCCGGGACCAGGTACGGAAGCGCGAGGTCGCGTACGAGGAAGTCGACCCGGCATGTCCTGGAGCCATCCTCGTGGACGGCGGTCTCCTCCAACAAAATGCTCAGGTGGTCGGCGGAAGCGGGCCATCCAGGCCGGAGTTCACGGTCGTCGCCCCGGACGAACACAGCCGTCGCCATATACACGAGGGCCGTTGGAGGCCCCGACCGTCTCCCCCCTGCGTCAGCCGCACGCCAGGTCACGACCGCCGCGGCCACCGGGTCTTCGATCTTCTCCCTCATGGCCACAGCCTTATCCCCTCGTGTTGATTTGTGCGAGCTGGACCCGCGAGCCCGTGAGCGCACCCCCGAGCGACGCTCACCTCTCCCGTTGACCTGAGTAGACCTGTCTGTCTAATATGAATGCGCACTAGACAGACAGGTCTACTCATGCTTCGGACGGGAATGGTCATGACGAATCACTCGGTCGTTCCGGCGTCCGGCCCAGCACGCACCTCGAATGCGGCGCCCGCCGCCACCGGAACCACTGCCGGATCCGACTCCACTGCCGTATCCGCACGGGGCCGGCGGCTGCCTCCGAACGTGGCGCTGTATGTGCTCGCCTCGATCACCATCTCGTTCCTGGCCGCCTCCAGCGCGCCGACCCCGCTCTACGCGGTCTACCAGGCCGAATGGGGCTTCGACCCGATCACCACCACCGTGGTCTTCGGCGTCTACGCGGTGGCCGTGCTGCTCGGGCTGCTCGTCATGGGCAAGCTGTCCGACCACGTCGGCAGGCGGCCGGTGCTGCTGGCCGCGCTGGCGGCGCAGGCCACCTCGATGATCGTGTTCGCCACGGCCGACGGTGTGCCGGGACTGATGGTCGCCCGGATCGTCCAGGGGCTGTCGGCCGGCGCCGCCCTCGGCGCGATCGGGGCAGGGATGATGGACATCGACCGGCCGCGCGGCACGATCACCAACGCGGTCGTCCCGGGCATCGGCACGGCGACCGGGGCGCTGGTCTCCGGCCTCGTCGTCCAGTTCCTGCCCGCCCCCACACATCTGGTCTACCTCGGGCTGCTGGCGATCTTCGTCCTCCAAGCCGTGGCCGTCGCGCTGATGGCGGAGACGGTGAACCGCAAGCCGGGCGCGCTGGCCAGCCTGGCGCCGGAGATCAAGCTGCCGCACGCCGTGCGCCGCCCGATGCTGGTGGCCGCACCGGTGCTGTTCGCCGTCTGGGCGCTTGCCGGGCTGTACGGATCGCTCGGCCCGTCCCTCGCCCGGCAGTTGACCGGTTCCAGGTCCGAAGTCCTGGGCGGGATGAGCCTGTTCGTGCTCGCCGGGGTGGCCGCCGTCTCGGTGCTGGTCCTCCGGAAGGCGGCGACCCGGACGGTGATGCTCACCGGCATCCTCGCGCTGATCGCCGGGGTGACCCTCACCCTCGTCTCGATCCGCGATTCCTCCCCCGCCGGCTTCTTCGTCGGCACCGCCATCGCGGGGGTCGGATTCGGCAGCGGTTTTCAGGGCGGCATCCGTACGGTGATGCCGTTGGCCCGGCCGCACGAGAGTTCCGGAGTGCTGTCACTGCTCTTCGTCGTCTCCTACCTGGGCATGGGGGTGCCCGCCGTGATCGCCGGGTTCCTCGTCGTGCACGCGGGCGGACTGGCCGCCACCGCGCAGGAGTACGGCGTGGCCGTGATCGTCCTCGCAGCGTTCGCACTGGTCGGCCTACTGCGTGGCGGCCGGCGCGTGGCGGTCCTGCCGGGCGAGCGGATCGGCGGCAACACCTGAGGCGGCCTCCGACCGGAACCCGGCCGGGACTCGGCCGAAGAGGCGCCGCCGGGGCATAATGTAGACAGATCTGTCTGAAGGAGTGACCGTCATGGCGAGTGTCCGGAGCACCGCGAAGCCGTCGGCGCGCGAGCGCCTGCTCGCCGCCGCCAACGAGCTGTTCTACGCCGAGGGCGTGCAGAGCGTCGGGATCGACCGGGTCATCGAGCACGCGGGCGTGGCCAAGGCGTCGCTGTACAACACCTTCGGCGGCAAGGAGCAGCTCGTCCGGGCCTACCTCGACACCCGGCACGCGGCCACCGCCGACCGGATCACCCGGGCCGTCGCGGAGCGCGACACGCCCCGCGAGCAGATGCTGGCCGTCTTCGAGTCCCAGGGGCGGCAGTTCGACCGGCCCGACTACCACGGCTGCGCCTTCATCCGCGCCGGCGCCGAGGCCAGCCCCGGCGGGCTGGTCCAGGAGGCGGCGGACGCCTTCCGCAGCTGGATGCGCGAACTCTTCACCCGACTCGCCACCGAGGCCGGCGCCACGGACCCCGAAATCCTGGGCCGCCAGCTCCAGCTCCTCTACGACGGCGCCGGCATCTCCGCACTGATGGACCACGCCCCCACGGTCGCCGCGGCCACCCACGCGGCGGCGACCACCCTGATCGCGGCGGCGACGGGCGCATCCGCCGAAGCATGAGCGGCGCGCGGGCCGGGGCCGCAAGCGTGAACCATTCAGTGCGCCCCCGGCCAAGCGGACCTCCCTCGGCCCCTCTTGGCCTCGGGGCTCGACGAACATCCGCTACGCACTCTTCGGCCGGACCGGCGGAAGAGCACGTGGGCGTCCCGGCCCTGGGCAGAAAACGCGTCGTCAGTGTCCTGCGCCGCTGAAGCGGTGGGACCGCATACGTCAGAATCCTGCTGTGCCGACCGGTGAGCGCTGGTCAGTGGGTGCCCGGGTTCGGACTCGCCAGATCACTCCGTCACGGGCAGGCACTCGGCGAGCAGGTCGACGACGTCATGCCAGGCGCGCTGCGCATGCCGCGGGTGGTATCCGACGCCGGGGCGCACGGTGTGGTCGACCGACGGGTGGTGGAAGGCATGCAAGGCGCCGCCGTAGACCACGAGGCGCCAGTCGACGCCCGCGGCCTGCATCTCGGCCGTGAATGCCTCCCGTTGCGCGGGTGACATGATCGGGTCTTCCGACCCGACCCCGGCCCATACCGGGCAGCGGATGCGCGCCGCCTCGTCCGATCGGCCGGTGGTCAGTCCGTTGACGGTCGCGATCGCGCGCAGGTTGACACCGTCGCGCCCGAGTTCCAGCGCGATCGCGCCGCCGGTGCCGTAGCCGACGGCGGCGATCCGGTCGGGGTCGATCCGCGGTTCGGCGCGCAGCACGTCGAGCGCCGCGTGGCCGATGCCCCGCATCCGGTCGGGGTCGGCGAGCAACGGCATGCAACGGGCCAGCATCTCCTCGGGGTCGCCCAAATAACGTCCGCCGTGGATGTCGAAGGCAAGCGCCACGTACCCCAGTCCCGCGAGGGTGTCGGCCCGACGGCGCTCGACGTCGCTGAGCCCCGTGCCTTCCGGTCCAAGCAGCACTGCGGGCCGGCGGCCGGTACCGGCCGGAAGCGCGAGGTGCCCGAGCATCGTCAGACCGTCGGCCGGGTACTCGACCGTGCGCGTGGTAATCGTCGTCATGGGACTGGACGGTAGTGATCGACGGGCACGGTCGGGCCGGGGTTCACCGCCGGCAGAACAGCGCCTATGGCAGCGACGCTGCTTCGCCAGCCGGCTCACCAACCTCAAGCCCACCCAGCCAGGGATAAATCCGATCGCGCCACGCAGTCCCTTCATTATACAAATCGAGTGGACCACCCAGCGCCGGGAATTAAGCAATCTCCAACGTGTCGTTAACGCACGCATCTCGATCACAGTTCCTCGGACTCCACCGGACCTCACTCTACGGCTGCTTCAAAAGTGACACCGCGTACTCGATCGCATGATCGAGTGTCGCCACTTCTCGTTCCTCGCTTACGGCACTGGTAGATTTTACTAGATAACCCTTGTGGCGCAGCGGGGTAATCCAGATCTCTCCTGCGGTTCTGTCAGAACAGTCTCTCGCCAGGCGGAAGACACCGTGACTCAAAAACGGGAACAGAGCGCGCAGTTGACTATTTCCATGTATCTTGCGAAGCATTGACGCGCACTCAACGTACATCTCATCATTCAGGAGAATTTCCCACTGAGTGGCAACAGGGTCCCCACACTCCAACGCCTGCGCAAGTTCGGTATACACCACGAACGAAAATTGGTCATGCAGTTGCTTGAGGGATACCCCACTGCGCCACAACCCAATGGATTGAGCTGCAGCGAGAATATTGTCAGTGCTTCCATACGCCCACGGCATCACCTTCCCCTCGAAGATAATAGAAAAGCTCCGCACTTCAGCCGTCAGCAAGACAGTAATCCCCCCTCTGTCGGACGTAGCCTCAGCCGTGCCAAACCGAGAATAGCCACGCCCGGACTGTGGCGAGATGCAGCCCACGCCAATTCCGTCCCTCTCGGCGATGCTCCGAATCGCCGGAGCGAGTCCGCCAAATTCAACCAGATCAGGATACAATTCAGAGCTAATGAAGCTTGAGGCATCGGAACCATTGAGCTTACTGCTGTCCGACATACATGGTCGCAGAACGTAATACTGCCCCAGTCGCGTCGACCGTGAGCAACTGCTCTCGCTATCCACCCCATCTCCTCTTCTGTGGCGTGAACCGAAATCCCCTTCGTGTGCCCAAGACCCCTCTTTCCCATTCCCTCGAAGCCGCCAGAAAATTCTGTCATGTCCACATGTATAGGCCTTGTGGCGCAGTGGGAGGATTTTCCCACCGAGTTGCGGCAGGGTCCCCACACTCTCTGCGCAAGTTCGGTATACACGATGAACGGAAATTGGTCACGAAATCCCTGGAGGAGCACCCCGCTGCACCACAACCCGATGGGTTGAGCTGCCGCCATTCTATCGACCATTTCAGCATTTTATTCCGGCCACTGAAGCCTCAGGTCGGTGATGCTGGATACTTCCGCGCCGCCCTCCGGGGGCCTTGGGGAGAAGTTCGCCAACTCAGCAGGCACGCCGGGCCCCCAGGTATCCCAGCCGTCAAAGAATAGATAGTCATCCAGAAACGGGCCCATTACGCCGACGGAAACTCCCTCAACGACGCGTGGCGCGAGAGCGCGAAGGAACTTTTCCACTGCCACCTTGGACGGAATTTGGGAACCGCTACTCCAAAAGCCTACCCATTGCGGAGCACCGTGCCCGTCACCGACACCAACGCACACCCACGCCTTTCGGGTGACATTACTGTCGTCAGGAAATACATAGGCGAGCAATTGCGTTTTTCCATCCAATTTCACTATGTTCATTCTTTTACCTCCTGATGAAAAATTCAATGAGCGTTTCCGGGGCGATATCCCCCCGGTTCAGGCGTCGGACTATCTCGGCCGTGCGGTGATGCCCACCCGTAATATGAATCCTCGACCCCGGGAATAGGCGCGTATCGTTCAATGCCCAATCTCTGTAGCCGCTGATTGGATCGTCGCCCCTCGGGCCCCCGTACCTCAGTATGTCTCGGGTCGGAAGATTGCGCACACCACCATGCCCTACCAAATCCCCACCGTACATCTGGGCGTCGGTGAGGGGATGGCTAGCGATTCGGTTATTAACGAGCTCTCCGGCTCGGGCGTAGAATCTATTAGGGTTCCGGTGGACCGGAAGATCACTCAGATGGGAATTGAGGTAGGGAGCCAGGCCCCGCGGATCGGACCAAGTATGCGGGTTGGCAACATATGTGATGGGGTTCGGTGCGGGACTCAGTCCCAGCGGATCCGGGTTCAGATATCGAGCTGATTCCGGGTCGTAGTAGCGATGGAGATTGTAGTGGTGCCCTGTCTCGAGGTCGTGGTATTGCCCTGGGAAACGCAGCGGGGTGTACGCACTTGCTTCGAGTGGCCAAGTGGTTGTGCCCCAAACGGTGGAACGCTGTTCCCATGCAATCTCCCCGTCTTCGTCGATCAGGTGGGTCGGCGTGCCGACGAGATCAGTGACGATCGCGTAGAAGCGGTGGTCGACCTCGGACTGAGGCACCCCCTCCGCAGGGGTGTAGCGCCGAGTCTGAGTGAGTGGTGTCAGGCCTGACTCATCGTGATCCCAGGTGACGGTCTCTGTGCCGGGCCAAACCGTTGAGGTGGCTGTCTGTTCAATCAGGCTTGTGCCGTGCCAGGTGAAGCGGGTTTCCTCGGCCACCATTCCCTCGGCGCCGAGTCGTTGCTTGGTGATACGGCGGCCGAGGGGGTCATAGCCGTAGCGCCAAGTGGCACCATCAGGGGTGACTGCCTGACTCAGGCGGTCCTCGGTATCCCAGGTGTAATGCCAGGTGTCCGGCTTCGCCGACAGGCGGGGCTTCTGGCGGAGAGTGGTACGGCCTGCAGCGTCGTGTTCGTACCGGATCTTGCCCGCGCTCTGGATGCGGGTGCCCGAGTAGGTGCGTTCACCGATGGCTTCGGCATAGGCATGACCAGACGGCCAGTTGCCGTACGTCTGGTTCCCGGCCGGGTCGTAGGCGTAGGACTCCGTCCAATTGTTCGCGTCGATGCGGGTAACCCGGCCGGACGCGGTCAACGTGTGTCTGCGGGGGCCGGAGATGCTGTCGTTGATGCCGGCGAGGTAGCCGTCGGGACGCCAGCTGTAGGCGCGTTCCAAGAGGGGTGTGTGGTGCTCAGGGACGGAGTACGAGTCCCCGATCGTGCGGCCGGCCGCGTCACGAGACCGGACCATGGACAGGCCGTTGCTCCAACGGCGGTGAGAGGTTCGTCCCGCTGCGTCGTGGTCTGCTGCGACCTCTCCGTCGAGTGTCTGCAGGGAGGATCGCCCACCGGCCGCATCGTAGGTGTAGCTGGTCTCCACACCTGCCGGGGTACGACGGGTAATGAGCTGTCCGGCGATGTCATACGTGAGGTTGAGTGTGTGGCCCTCGACCGTTTCCGACGTCATGCGACCGGCTGGGTCGTAATGCCTGACCAGTTCGGTGTCCGGGCCGGTTGCCCGGTGGAGCTGTCCCGACTCTGTCCAGCGGAACACGGAGGTTCGTCCGGCTGACTTCTGTTCGGTCAGGTGCCCCAGCTCGTCGTGTGTGTAGGTGGTCTGTTGCCCCAAGGCGTTGGTCAGCGTGACGAGTTGGCCCACCAGGTCGTGGGCGTACGTGATGGTCCGGCCGTCGAAGTCTGTCTCCGATATCAGGCGTCCTGCCGGGTCGTGCCTGTAGTCCCACGTCAGGCCTTGCGGGTTGGTGACCCGGGTCAGCCGGGCCTCGGCGTCGTAGGCGAAGGTGTAGCGGACGCCGTCAGGGTCGGTGCGGGCGGTGAGCAGGTCGAAGTGGGTGTACTCGTGGCTGGTCACGCCTCCGTTGGCGTCGGTGTGCGTGAGGCAGTTACCTTCGCCGTCGTAGGCCCAACTCTCCCCCGTGCCGTCCGCAGCCGTTCGGCCTAGAAGGTGGCCTTCCACCGACCATCGGTAGCGGGTGGTCGCCCCCAAGGGGTCCGTCTCGGCCGCGATGCGGCCGAAGGCGTCCCGGTGAAGATGCGTGGTGGCGCCGAGTGCGTCGGTGATCTCTGCGGGGAGTCCTGCGGCATCGCAGCGGACCCTGGTTGTGGCGCCCAGCGGGTTGGTGACGGCGATCAGCCCGCCGCGGGCGTCATAGAAGTATCGGCTGGTGGCGCCGAGCGGATCGGTTATTGCGGTCAGGTTCCCCCGGACGTCGAACTTCTGCTGCCAGACCGAACCGTCCGGTGAGGTTGTCTCCACCGGGTTGCCTTGGGCGTCGCGGAAGACGGAGAAGCTGCTGCCGTCCGGGCGGACGAGGTGGCTCAGGCGGCCGTCCGAGTCATAGGCCACGTGGGTGGTACGTCCCAGCGCATCGGTCTCGGAGACCGTTCGCCCTGCCTCGTCATAGCTGGTGCGGGTGATGGCACCGTTGGGGTCGATCTCGGCCACTACCAGGTGCCGGTGGTCGATCAGGGAGTGGGAGACGGCCCCGTTCGCCGAGGTGAGGGTGGTGGTCTTCAGGCCGGGAAAGTCCGGGTGCGTGCCGTCATAAGCGAGGTGGAGGGTGAAGTGGCCGCCTTCGCCTCCCTCCGCAACCACGCGGTCCTGCTCGTCGTACGTGTAGGTGTACGAGCGGTTGTTGGTGTCGGTCCAGGCGGTGATCCGGCCTGCGGGGTCGTTGGTGAAGCGGAGCGGGAGGCCGGTCGAGTTGGTGGTCTCGCTGAGGTGCCCGGCGGCGTAGCCGTAGCCCATGACCGGAATGTCGTCGAGCTGCAGGGCGGTGATCCGGCCGTCCGCGGTGGTCAGCCGCAGGCAGTAGCCGCCGCTGTGACGTATTTCCAGCGGGGTGCCGTCGGCGGCGTAGCTGAAGGTGATGCGGTTGCCGTTGCGGTCGGCCAGCTCCGTGAGCAGTGCCGGCCCCTCGCTGTGCGGGGCGAAGGTGCGAACGTGGCCTGTTTCGCGATCGGTGACGGTGTAGGTCCCATCGGCTGCCCGCAGCAGAGGCAGGCGCGGGCCGTCCTCGGGCAGCACCTCCCTGCCAGGCGCCGGATGCGGGTAGGCGAGGAGCAGGCCGTTCTCTGTGAAGAAGATGACGCCTTGCTCGTCGAACTCCAGGCGCTGGTCAGCGGTGGAGGCCCAGCCGGGTCCGAACCAGCGGCCACCCCGATAGCCGGAGTCGGCGCGCCGGGCGAACACCAGGGGCAACACCCCTGGCAGTTCTATGTCGGCCTGAGGGAGGAACATGCGTCCGGTGGCCAGGTCGACCGGGTCGGTCCGGCCGTGGCGTATCCGCTCCCAGGTGCGGCTGAACAGGCCGTGTCCGCGCCGGGCCGCATTGCGCGCCCAGGCCATGGCCTCGCGTTCGGCGATCCTGACCGCGACCCGCTCCGCGACCGGAGCCAGCAACCTTGAGCCGGCCATCATCAACAGATCGCCCATGATCGATTCGCCCAGCAGCAGTTCGAGTGGCATCCCGAACGGGCCGGAGAACATCAGCAGCGCCATCAGCAGGACCGGGGCCAGCTGGACAATCTTCTCCAGGAGGAAGGTGGCCGAGTGGTATTCGTCGAACACTCCTCCTTCCGGGGGGAAATGGCCTGAACGCGACCACAGCCAGGCACCGGCCAGGAGGGCTCCCGTCAGCGACACCACGCGGAGCATCGACGCCGCGTGCCGCTCGGCCAGCACCTCAAGGCGAGCCGCACGCAGTCCACATACCGCGAGCACGAGGCGGACGAATCCCAGCAGCAGCCCTGTCAGACCCGCGGCGACCAACAGATGCCAGCCGGTGCCCGTGGTAAAGGATTCTTCCCAGTCCTTGGCCCAGGGGAAGGCTCGCACCGCCATCAGGACACCGGCCGGTATCAGCAGCAGCACGCCGACGACCAGCAGCACCTTCTCCCACCACGGCCATCGCCCGCGACGAGCACGGAGCTGCTGCCAGACCTGCCGGACCCCGATACCCTTCCAGGCCGCATCACTCGTTGCCGCATTCATCTGCTGCGTCTGCCGGGCGACCAACTCGCGCAAAGCCGAAAGACGTTCAGGGCGGATACGGGGGTGGACCGCGGCGTACAGCAGCGCGCGCCGCTGCCGGGCGTAACCCAGCACCGCCACAGCGGTCCAGGGCAGTCGAAGGAGAGCGAAGTTCAGCAGTGCAGCGCCCGCCGGGGTCCCGTCGCGCTCCGCGGCGAGCAGGACGCCCGGCTCCAGGCGCTTGCCCCGCCGCCCGGCACGGATGTCCCAGAGCACGGCCAGAGCCAGGCACACCAGTACCGTCCACCATCCGGCTGCCGCCAGCCGGTCGTACCAAGCCGGCTGCCAGCCGTCCGAACCCTGCTGGTCCGCAGCGTAATTCACCACCATGTGCTGCGCGATCGCCAACGCAAGCGGCACCAGCCCGGCAAACCGCACCCACCACGTCCGCCCGAGCAGAAACAGCCCCACCCCCAGCCCTCCGAGCACCGACCACACCACGTGCTGCTCAGCCGTGCTGCTCACATCGAAGCTGCCCAGCGCCACCGTGCCCACCGGCGCAGGAAACCAATGCCCCAGCAGCTCAGGGAATCCCGCGACGAACGGCGCCGAGAAGCCACTGCCCACCATCCAGCCGCCCTCCACCGGGCGCACTACCGCATCCGGCGCCAGCGCGTACTGAGCCACCGCCTCCAGCAACCCGAACCCCGCCCCGACAGCACCGCCCAGCACTGCGAAGTCAGCCATCCCCCACTGCATTCGCCCACGCAACGCCCAACCGGCCAGCAGAAGAGGAGCGATCTTCAGTAGCTCCTCAGCCACCGGAGCCGTCGTCCACATCACCGTGCCCAGCACATCGTGGAGCGAACTCCCCTCGGAATCCGCCAGCCGCCGGGCCACGAACAACTCCACCAACACCGAGGCAACACCGCTGCCATAGGCGCCGACACCAAGAGCCAGCAGCACCGTCGGCCACCGCACCGTACGAACCGGCCAGGAGAGCAGCAGCAACTGCAGCACACCCCACACCGACGCCGCCGCCATCCAGAACGCCACGCCCCACCCTCGCCACATATTTGCATGCGCACATATAAATGTCTGGGCAGACTAGAGCGAGCGACTGTTCGAACTCAAGACCCCTGAGTAAATACGGCGAAAATCTGCCTCCCGTAACAGGACGCGATCGGCGACATGATTCGCATTCCTGAATGTACGAACACGGACCCCGCCCCGCCTGCAGCCCCGGCAAGGGCCTGGGAGCCGCGTACACCGCCTCCTCCGGCAGCAACCGCGCGGGCACCCTCGTCCCGCCCCGGCCGCACCAGCTCATGGATCTCCCGGGCCAGCGGCGTGACATCCGGACCGGCACCGTCCACTCGTCCGCGTGACGCCGCGCCGCCTCCCCTGCCAGGCCGAGCTGGAGGGAGCAGCACGGGAGGCGGTTCAGGTACAGATCGCGCTCCGGTCCACTGGACGCGTGCCGGGGCACGGCGCAGACTGCGCTGCCAGGTGGCGAGGTAGGGGCGCACGCACCGTTCGTCATGACGCCATGACTGCAACCACCCGCCCTGAGCACGAGGTCCGGGCGCTCCGAACCGGTCACCGGGGAGGTCAGGTGGCGCGCTCAGGAGTCGCTGTCTTCCAGCCTCGACTCCAGGCTGTAGATGGCTGACTGGGCCTGGGGAATCGTGCCCGGGCGCTGGATCATCCGCGCGTGGTCCTGATCACCGAGCGGGGTGGTCGCCGGCGGGATGGGCGCCTGACAGTCGTAGCGGTCCTAGTTTCCGAGGTATCGGACAGCGTCGGTGAGGTCCTTGCGCCCGCCGGTGGACAGTGTCTTGCTCAGGGCGGACCGCTTGACCTCGTTGAGCATCGCGTCGGTCTGTACCTGCCATGCCAAGCAGGTCGCCGTCGCCAGGGAGTCTTCGCAGGACTTGTCGCTCACTGCCATCTGCATCGGCTCGCAGTAGCGGTCGCACAGCTTGGCCTGCTGTCGCTGCTGCGCGTGTGCGGTGGACGTGAACAGAGGTACGCACTGGGGGCGTTATGCCGCAGTGGTCGCCGGATCCCCGACTTTCGTCTGGGGACTCGCGACTCTTCTGCGCAGCGACACCAAGCGCCGAGGCCAGGGCCATGTGGGCACTGGCCCAGGAGCACGTGCCCGACCAGGACCTTGGCGACCTGCTGGAATGCCGCCAAGCTGCGCCGGCCGCCTACGACGGCGAGGAACCCCGGCCTGGGTCGTCGTGATCTGCAGCCCCTTGGCTGCCACCTCGCGTTGAAGTCACTCGGAGTGAGCGACCAGGCAGGTGTAGCCGCCCCGGTGTAGTCGCAGCCGAGCGACGGCGACGGTCACACTCGGGAGTGCCCGCCTGCTTCTGGCCGGCGGGCACGAGCTCTACACGGAGACCCCGGAGGAGACGCGCGAATATACGCCTGCCGTGCTGCCGGGCAAGCGCTGGTCAGCGGGTGCCCGGGTTCGGACTCGCCAGATCACTCCGTCATCCGACGCCGGGGCGCATGGTGTGGTCGGCCCATCGCACCCATCCGTGACCAGCCGAAACACGTCAATCACACCCGGAACGACAAGGCCTTCCGAGCCTCAGGGGCACCGCACGCCCGGAACGCAAGACAGCGCGGGCTTCATCGCTGCGGATGCGAGCGCACCGGTGGACCGGAATTGGCAGCCTCTTCGCTGTCACGTTTCGATCCGGCGGACTCCTGGTGTGGGTGAGAGGCGACAACAGGGCCGCCCTGAAGAGGAGGTGCGTGTGGCACGGCACAGCACTGCGCTCCGAAATGACGCTCGTCTCGACCAGCTGCGGCATCGATCAGCCCCCGCGCTCGCAGTCCGGACTGGCCGGGAGGAGGGCGCAAAGCTGCACTTGCATTTGCAAGAGCAACGTTATAGCTTTCTCACGCGAGCACGCCACCAGCGCAAGTGACCCCAGTTGTATGCGATATGGGGATCCTGCGCGCCTTGATTCCGAGCAGTGATTAGCAATGCGCAACGCATCGTAAACGGCCGGCCTTGTTCGCGGCCGGGCTGCACTCCCCTGCCGAACGGTCTCTCGTCCGCCCGCATGCCGGCCCCCAACCTGGAGAACCAGTCATGACCACGCCGCCCTACGACAGCCAGCCCCACCCGGCCCACAGCACCCAGCACAGTCCGCCGACTGCGTACACGGGTGTTCCGCAGCAAGCACCGGCCTGGTCCGGATACCCGGGGTGGGCTCCGGCTCCACGGGTGTCAGGGTGCAGGGTCTGCCGTTCCCTTCCCGCGGCCGACATCTGCGTCCGCGCTCACGTGGGCGTGCTCGTCATGATGCAGTTCGAGAAGGTGGACGGCCCGTTCTGCCGTACCTGCGGGCGGGCGGTGGTCCGTCAGATGACGGCCAGGACCCTGGCCCTGGGGTGGTGGAGCCCCTTCTCGCTCGTAGGCGTGACCCCCTTCACCCTGGTGTGGAATCTGGTCGCGCACCGGAAGTTCAGCAAGCTGCCCGCCTCCACGCCCGCACCGGGGCGGCAGGCGCGGCCGGAGGGTGCACCGCTGTACCGCCGGCCGTGGTCGTACGTGGCGCTCATCCCCTTGGCCTGGGCGGTATGGGCCATCACGGGAATGGCCCATGCGGGCTGACCGCCCCCGCGCCACGGACGCGGACCGCCCCGCACTCGGCGATGCCACCCAGGACAGGACTGCGCCCGGCAGTGCCGGTCCCCCGGCCACCGCAACCTCGGGTGTCGCCTGGCCGCCCCGCACCCAGGACGTCCGCCGCTTCGGCACCCTCATCCGTCTGACCGGGCCCTTCGCCGACGGTGACCTCGCCGCCGTCAAGGCGTCGCTGCCGGGGCGTCAGGTGACCCGCGACGGCGGTGCCATCACTGTCTGGCCTGCCGCCGCCCGTCAGGTCACCGCTCACCGTCACGGTCTGGTGATCCTGCGCGGTGGGGCCTTCGACACCTGGTCCGTGGGTGCCCTGCGCGCGGCCCACCCCGATCAGCACGTCAGCCACGACGGCGACACCGTCACCATCTGGCCCACCACGGTCGATCCCACTCAGCTGCACCCCGGGGAATGACCGCTCAGCTCATTGCCCCGCGTCCGTCGCGACGGCCGCTGGTCCCCGACCTACTCAGCCCATGGAGAGCTCGTGATCACCGCTACTGCACCGAGCACGCGGACCCCGGGAAGGGGACGCCCGATGACCCCACGCTTCTACGCTGGATTCGCCCTGGTTCTCGCCGCTGTCGTACCGGTGGCAGCACCGGCCGCGGCCGCACCCGCCGGCGGGGAGACTGCGCCCCGCATCGAGACCGTGCTCGATGTGTCCGGCTCGATGGCCGAGCAGGATGCGGGCGGGCAGAGCAGGCTCGCGGCCGCCAAGACCGCAGTCGGCAGCCTCCTGGACGGCACACCTGACGGCACGACCATGGGGCTGCGCGTGTACGGGTCCGACTACGCCGGTGAGGCCATGGGCCCCGGCTGTAAGGACACCAAACTCCTCGCCTCCGTCGGGCCGATGGACTCCGCCGCGAAGACGTCCGCGCTGGCCCGGGTGCAGGCCCTGAAGCCGGTCGGGATGACGCCGATCGGCCGAAGCCTCCAGGCCGCAGCCGCCGACCTCGGCGACACCGGACCGCGCCGCATCATCCTGGTCAGTGATGGTGAGGACACCTGCGCCCCGCCGAGCCCGTGCCAGGTCGCCCGTGAGCTCAAGGGCGCGGGCGTCGACCTGGTCATCGACACCGTCGGGCTGAAAGTCGGCGCGGCCACCAAACGCGAGCTGACGTGCATCGCGAACGCCACCAAGGGCACGTATGTGGACGCGGGCGATGCGGACGAGCTGGCCGACCGGCTCGATCAGTCCGTGAAACGAGCCCTCACCCCGTACGCGCAGAGCGGTTCCAGGACGAGCGGTGGCAAGGACTGCCCCAGCGCCCCCACTCTCGCCCCGGGCCAGTACCTCGACAGGATCCGCAACGGCGAGTCCCGCTGGTACAAGGTCACGCTGCATCCGGGGCAGTCGCTGCGGTTCTCCGGCTCCGTCATCCCGGCCAGCGCCTGGGAGACCCCGACCTCGGTCAACACCCAGTTGTCACTGCCCGGCCGGGCCGGACTGTGGGAGACCGAAACGTCGGTCGAGGACCGGTGGTCCAACGCCATGTCCAGCGGCATCCAGTCCGACCGCCTGAAATGGGACGAGGTCCCCTCCGGGAAGGGCAGCACCGAGGTCTGCGCCCGGATCCACAGCGAGGTCCGGACAGCCGACGCCGAGCCGGTCGAGGTGGCCGTCGGCATCGCCGACCAGGCCGTGAAGCCCGACGGAACACCCGACAAGAACGTCTCCGGACAGGGCGCCGAGGACGGACAGCCCACCACACCACCGGCCGCCGACCACCACCGTGGGGATGCCACCGAGACGACCGCGGCCGCCGAGTCCTTCCTGGACCGCCCCATCACCCTCGCACTCGCCGCCCTGGCCACCTTCGGACTGACCCTGGCCATCCGATCCGCCATCACCCGCAACCGTCGCAGGGGAGCCTGATCATGCGCGCGCCCACCGCCCTCCTCACTCTCACCGCCGCGGCGTTCGCCGTGCTCCTCACCACCGGCACCGCGCACGCCGCCGACACCACGGGGACAGCGGGGGGCTACTCGTTCAACAGCAGCACCCCGCTCGACAGGAGCGTCAAGCGGGATCTGACGGTTGGTGACTTCCACTTCTGGAAGATCAGCCTCAAGGCCGGTCAGCGTCTGGACGTCAAGGTGTCGGTCCAGGTGCCGGGCGGATACGACCCCGGTCCCAGCCCCCACTACGAGCGGCTCGGCGTCCGAATCTACGACCCCACCCGCCAGCCCTTCCTGTGCGACGGCAGTTCCGACGGAACCGAGATGATCTACCGCGGCCACGCCACTGCGCAGAGCGGCGGAACCTTCAGCGCCGACTGCACCATCGGGACCGCCGACTACAAGGCGATCGCGCGGGCCGGTACCTACTACGTCCAGGCCGGCATCGGCGGCGCCACCCGGACCAAGGGCGACGTCCTCCCTCTCACGGTCGCCGCCCGCACCGGCACCGGCGTCGCGCCCCGGCCCGCCGAGTCCTGGGACCCCGGCACTCCGGCCGGCCACATCCCCGCCGAGAAGCCCACCAAGGCGGACTCGGGCCGGGCAACGGACAGCAGCCCCACCGCCGCGACAGCGAGCAGCGGACTGCCGCCGTGGGCGCTGCCCGGCGCACTGGCCGGCGGCGCAATCGCCGCACTCACACTCGGCGCCGCACGCCACAGGCCCCACCCAGCCACGGCCCGCCAGTGGCCAACACCCGCCCCTGCACCCGACACGGTGCCCCTGGGCCCACCGCCCTACGCCCCCCAGGAGCCGGTGTTCGCTCCCGAGGCACCGCCCACCCACGCACCGGGCGGGGTGCCTCCCATCCGCACCGGACCGTCCTTCGCCGTACCCGGCGGACCGCCCGCCGTCCCACCGGGCCAGGCCGGACCGCCTGGGCAGGACGGCAACTCCCACACCCGCTGACGGCCCGCCCGCACATGGGCCATTTCGGGTCCACATCGCAGTGGAAAGGGATGCGGACCCGTCGAAGCCGTGCATGCCACCATCAGGCACACCCCACGGGGCGGGCAGGAACGAAGGATCATCCGCCAGGTGCTGCATCGCAGCATCCTCGCAGAACCCGTGCGCCAACCATGATCAGCCGGACAAGTGCTGGAGGCCCGACAAATCCCCGGGAACCACGTACGGCGCCTCCTCCGGCAGCAACCGCGCGGCCGCCTCGTCCCGCCCCTCCCGCACCAGCCCATGAATCTGCCGGGCCAGTGGCGTGACATCGCGGATCGACACCGTCCACTCGTCCGCGTAACGCCGCGCAGCCTCCCCCGCCAGGCCGAGCTGGAGGGAGCGGTACGGGAGGCGGTTCAGGTGCAGATCGCGCTCCGGGTCCCACTGCACGCGTGCCGGGGCACGGCGCAGGCTGCGCTGCCAGGAGGCGAGGTCCGGGTGCACGCCCCGTTCGTAGTGCGACAGTTCGGCGTTCGCCAGCGCCCAGTCGAAGCCCTCACGGGTGATCTCGACTGCCAGAACCGTCTCCTGGCCCTCCTTCATCGCCCAGCCGCAGCGATACATCATCCACAGGAAGCTTGGCTTGATCCATGTCATGCGGTCGCGCTTCCAGGCGGGCGGGAAGCGTCCGTCGCGGGCGGCGGGGAGGCCGAGGGACGGGGCGTACGCCTGGTAGACGGTGATGGTGGTGTCGGTGTGCAGCGCGCGGATCTCGTTCTGCGGTGGCGGGGTCGGTCCGGCCGGTTCTGTCATGCGGACATCCCAGCACCGACAGGGCATGAGGGGCGAACGGGTTTCCGGTTGCCCGGCGTTGACGGCCCTCGCCTCCGCGTCCGTGTCATCCGCGGACACTGACATTCGTCATACGGAGGTCAGGACACCCGGCTCTGCCGCGCACCGGGGCCCGGCGGCCAGTCTGTACGTATCGAGAGCGGGAGCCGCGAGGGCGCCGCCGATACGGGAGGACCCCCCCTCATGAGCAGCCCGGCCGCCGCTGTCATCGCACCTGTCGCCGACGCTCAGGCCGCCGCCGCACCGTTCTCGCCGCGCAAGGCGATGCTGGAGAGCCTGGCGCCGCTGCTCGTGGACGTGGCCGTGCCGCTCGTCTCGTACTACGTGCTGAAGGCCGCGGGCCTGGGAACGTTCGGTGCGCTGGCCTGGAGCAGTGTGGTGCCGGCCGTGCGGACCGTGTGGGGCGTGGCGCGGGAGCGGCGGCTCAATGCCCTTGCGGCGCTGATGGTGGCGGTCAACGCGGTCGGGCTGCTGCTGAGCCTGGTGGCGGGTGACCCGCGGCTGATGCTGCTCAAGGACAGCGGGGTGAGCAGCACCATCGGCCTGGTGATCCTGGTGTCCGCGCTGCGGGGGCGGCCGATGATGTCGGCCGGGCTGCGGCCGTGGCTGACCCGGGGCGAGTCGGCCAAGTCCGCTGCCTGGCAGCGGCTTTCCACCGGGTCGGACGACGCGTTCCGGCGCGCCGAGTCGCGATTCTCGGTGGTGTGGGGTGTGGCGCTGCTCGGTGAGTGCGCGGTGCGGGCCGTGGGCGCGTACACCGTGCCGGTCGAGACGATGGTGTGGGGCGGCCAGCTCGTCCTGGTGGCGGCGATGCTGGTCGCGTTCGTCGTCTCGGGGCGGACCGCGGTCGTTCCGATGGAGCGGATGATCGAGGAGGCGGCCGGCGAGCAGCAGAGCTGACGACCACCCAGAGACCACTGCAGGGCCGCCTCCCGGGGGAGCGGCCCTGCAGTGCGTGCGCGTGCGGTCAGTGGTTGCTGGGGAAGCCCAGGTCCACGCCGGCCGGGGCGTCGGCCGGGTCCGGCCAGCGGGTGGTGGTGACCTTGCCTCGGGTGTAGAAGTGCACGCCGTCGTTGCCGTAGATGTGGTGGTCGCCGAAGAGCGAGTCCTTCCAGCCGCCGAAGGAGTGGTAGCCCACCGGCACCGGGATCGGGACGTTGATGCCGACCATGCCGGCCTCGATCTCCAGCTGGAAGCGGCGGGCGGCGCCGCCGTCGCGGGTGAAGATCGCGGTGCCGTTGCCGTACGGCGAGGCGTTCATCAGCGCGACGCCCTCCTCGTACGTATCGACGCGCAGCACGCACAGGACCGGGCCGAAGATCTCGTCCCGGTACGCGTCCGAGTCGGTCGAGACGTTGTCGAGGAGGGAGAGGCCGATCCAGTGGCCGTCCTCGAAGCCCTCGACCGTGTGGCCGGTGCCGTCCAGGACGACGTCGGCGCCCTGGGCCGCCGCGCCGGTGACGTAGGAGGCGACCTTGTCGCGGTGGGCGGCGGTGATCAGCGGGCCCATCTCGGACGTCGGGTCGTTGCCGGGGCCGATCTTGATCTTCTCGGCGCGGTCCTTGATCCGGGCCACCAGGTCGTCGGCGACGGAACCGACCGCGACGACCGCGGAGATCGCCATGCAGCGCTCGCCGGCAGAGCCGTACGCGGCGGAGACCGCGGCGTCGGCGGCGGCGTCGAGATCCGCGTCCGGCAGCACCAGCATGTGGTTCTTCGCACCGCCGAGCGCCTGGACGCGCTTGCCGTTGGCGGAGGCGGTGGCGTGGATGTAGCGGGCGATCGGGGTCGATCCGACGAAGGAGACGACGGAGACGTCCGGGTGGTTGAGCAGCCCGTCGACGGCGACCTTGTCACCGTGCAGGACGTTCAGGACGCCGTCCGGCAGACCGGCCTCGGAGGCCAGCTCGGCAAGGAGGTTGGCGGCCGACGGGTCCTTCTCGCTCGGCTTGAGGACGAACGTGTTGCCGCAGGCGATGGCGAGCGGGAACATCCACATCGGCACCATGGCCGGGAAGTTGAACGGTGTGATGCCGGCGACGACACCGATCGACTGGCGGATCGAGGAGACGTCGACCCGGGTGGACACCTGGGTGGACAGCTCGCCCTTGAGCTGGGTGGTGATGCCGCAGGCCAGCTCGACGATCTCCAGACCGCGGGCCACCTCTCCGAGCGCGTCGGAGTGCACCTTGCCGTGCTCGGCGGTGATCAGCGCGGCGATCTCGTCCCGGTGGGCGTCCAGCAGCGCCCGGTAGCGGAAGAGGATCGCGGTGCGGGCGGACAGCGAGGACGTGCCCCACGTCGCGTACGCGTCCTTCGCTGCGGCCACCGCCGCGTCGACCTCGTCCGGGGAGGCGAGCGCGACCTGCGTCGTCACCGCGCCGGTCGCCGGGTCGGTGACCGGGCCGTAGTTGCCCGACGCGCCCTCGACGGTCTTGCCACCGATCCAGTGGTTGACGGTCTTCATCCTGTGACTCCTTCAGAGGTGGCGGCGTCGGTCGGCGACGTGACGTTCGTACTCTTCCCGGGCTCTCAGCGCCGACGGGCGGGTGGCCGTTTCGGCTACGGGAACATCCCACCACGCCTGTGCCGGAGGGGGGCCCGACACTGTGTCTGCCGTTTCGGTCTCGACGTAGACACAAGTGGGACGGTCCGCCGAACGCGCCTCGGCCAGGGCTTCGCGCAGTTCGCGTACGGTCCCGGCGCGCAGCACCCGCATGCCGAGGGAGGCGGCGTTCGCCGCGAGGTCGACCGGCAGCGGCGGGCCGGTGAAGCCGCCGTCCGGGGCCCGGTGGCGGTAGGCCGTACCGAAGCGTTCGCCGCCGGTGGACTCGGAGAGGCCGCCGATCGACGCGTATCCGTGGTTCTGCAGGACGACCAGTCTGACCGGCAGGTTCTCCTGGACCGCTGTGACGATCTCGGTGGGGTTCATGAGGTAGGTGCCGTCGCCGACGAGCGCCCAGACCGGGCGGCCGGGGGCGGCCAGCTGGACGCCGATCGCGGCGGGGATCTCGTATCCCATGCAGGAGTAGCCGTACTCGACGTGGTACTGCCGCGGGGACCTGGTCCGCCAGAGTTTGTGCAGGTCACCGGGGAGCGAACCGGCTGCGTTGATCAGGATGTCGTCGTCGGTGACCAGCGCGTCGAGGAGGCCCAGGACCTGGGCCTGGGTGGGACGGGCGTCCGGGTCGGGGGTGGCGTACGCGGCGTCGACGCGCTGCTCCCAGGCCGCCTTGGCGTCGGTGTACTCGCTCTCGTACGCGGCCTCCGCCCGGTGGCCGTCGCCTTCGGCCAGTGCGGTGGTGAGTGCTTCGAGTCCGGCGCGGGCGTCGGCGACGAGCGGGAGCGCGCCCTGCTTGTGGGCGTCGAACCCGGTGACGTTGAGGTTGAGGAAGCGGACCGCCGGGTTCTGGAAGAGGGTGGCGGACGCGGTGGTGAAGTCCGAGTAGCGGGTGCCCACCCCGATCACCAGGTCGGCGGTGCGCGCCAGTGCGTCGGCGGTCGCGGTGCCGGTGTGGCCGATGCCCCCGACGTCGGCGGGGTGGTCGTGACGCAGGGAGCCCTTGCCCGCCTGGGTGGAGGCGACGGGGATCCGGGTGGCTGCGGCGAACGCGGCCAGGGTCTCCTCTGCCGCACTGTGGTGGACCCCGCCGCCCGCGATGATCAGCGGCCGCCGGGCGGTGCGCACCGCCGCGACCGCCCGGTCGAGCTCGTCCGGGTCGGCGGCCGGTCTGCGGACATGCCAGACCCGCTCAGCGAAGAACTCCTCGGGCCAGTCGTACGCCTCGGCCTGCACGTCCTGCGGCAGCGCGAGCGTGACCGCGCCGGTCTCCGCCGGGTCGGCCAGGACCCGCATGGCCCGCAGCGCGGCCGGGATCAGTGCCTCGGGGCGGGAGATCCGGTCGAAGTAGCGGGAGACGGGACGCAGACAGTCGTTGACCGAGACATCGCCGTCGGAGGGGGCTTCGAGCTGCTGGAGTACGGGGTCGGCCGGGCGGGTCGCGAAGGTGTCGCCCGGCAGCAGCAGGACCGGGAGTCGGTTGATGGTGGCGAGGGCGGCGCCGGTGACGAGGTTGGTGGCGCCGGGGCCGATGGAGGTGGTCACGGCGTGCGCGGAGAGCCGGCCCGACTGGCGGGCGTATCCGACGGCGGCGTGCACCATGGCCTGCTCGTTGCGGCCCTGGAGATAGGGCATGGCGGCCCCGGTCTCCAGGAGCGCCTGGCCGATGCCCGCGACGTTGCCGTGGCCGAAGATGCCCCAGGTGGCCCCGATCAGCCGCTGCCGGCTGCCGTCGCGTTCGGTGTACTGCCGGGCCAGGAAGGCCACCAGGGCCTGGGCGGTGGTGAGCCGGCGGGTGCGGGGCGGGGTCACGGTCACCGGGTCGCCTCCGGTCCGTGGACGTGATCGTGTGATCCGTCGGCGTTGGCGTCCGGTCCGTCGGCGCCGTCGCCCGGTCCGCGAAGGTGATCGTCGCGTCGGTGGACGGCGTCGCCCGGTCCGCGAAGGTGATCGTCGCGTCCGTGGACGGCGTCCTCGTGCGGTCCGTAGAACGGCAGCCGTGGGTCCATGGGCTGCGACGGCCAGGTGTCGCGGATCCAGCCGTGGTCGGGATGGTCGCGGATCAGCCACTGCCGCTCCTCCCCCGGGCCCGCCATCACGTTCAGGTAGTACAGCGTGCGCCCGGGCGCGGCGATGGACGGGCCGTGCCAGCCGTCCGGGATGAGGACCGCGTCGCCGCTGCGGACCTCGGCCAGGACGTCCGTGCCGCCGGGCCGGGACGGGGACACCCGGTGGTAGCCGAGTCCGTCGTCCGCCACCTCGAAGTAGTAGATCTCCTCCAGGACGGACTCCTCGCCCGGACGGTGCTCGTCGTGTTTGTGCGGCGGGTACGAGGACCAGTTGCCACCGGGTGTGAGGACCTCGACGGCGATCAGCCGGTCGCATTCGAAGGTGTCGGCGGCGGCGAAGTTGTTGACCTGGCGGGAGCAGTTGCCGGAGCCGCGCAGCTCGACGGGTACCTCCGGCGCGGGGCCGTAGCGAGCGGGGAGTCGTCGCTCGCACTTCGCTCCTGCCAGGGCGAAGCGGCCGCCTGCGCCGGAGGCGATCTGTGCATGGGCGTCACGCGGTACGTACGCGAAGTCGGATACCCCGCTGAACACGCTCTTCCGGCCCAGCAGTTCAAAGATCTCATCTGAGATGTGCACCGTACAGGCACCCGCCAACGGCAGCACGATCCACTCGCTCTCTCCGGTGACAAGTGTGTGAACACCTCCCGGTCCGAGCTCCACCACCCGCAGTCCGGACCGTTCCCAGCCGGCCTGTTCCGGGCCGACGTCGAGGGCGTAGGGACCACGCGCCGCACTCCCCGCGGGCAGGTGGTACCTCGGTTCGTCGTGCATCGTCATGCTCCTTCCCTACCCGTTTTCCCACCCGTCGTGCCCGGTTCGAGCAGTGCTACGGCGGTGTCGACCGCGGCGGCCACGTCCCCGTCGGACGGGTAGAGCAGCGTCCGTCCCACCACCAGCCCGCGCACGGTCGGCAGTCGCAGCGCGGCGCGCCATCTCTCGTACGAGCTGTCCTGGTCATCGCCCACCTCTCCGCCCAGCAGCACGGCGGGCAGTGTGGAGCTCTCCATGACCCGCGCCATGTCCTCGGGCTTCTCGGTGACGGGGACCTTGAGCCAGGTGTACGCGGAGGTGCCGGCGAGCCCCGAGGCGATGGCGATGGACGTGCTCACCGCGGCGGCGCTCAGGTCGTTGCGGACCTTTCCGCCCGTGCGGCGGCAGAGGAACGGTTCGACGAAGACCGGCAGCCGGTGCGCGGCCATGGCGTCGATCGCGCGGGCGGTGGTGTGCATCGTGTCGAGCGAGCCCGGGTCGTGGTAGTCGATCCGCAGCAGGAGCTTGCCCGCGTCGAAGCCGAGCCGGACGAGGTCCTCGGGGCGGTGGCCGGTGAACCGGTCGTCGAGCTCGAAGGCGGCACCGGCCAGTCCGCCCCGGTTCATCGAGCCGATGACGACCTTGTCCTCGAGCGCGCCGAGGAGCAGCAGGTCGTCGAGGATGTCGGCGGTGGCGAGGACTCCGTCGACGCCCGGTCTGGAGAGCGCCAGGCAGAGCCGGTCCAGCAGCTCGAACCGGTTGGCCATGGCGAGTTCACGCTCGCCGACGGCGAGCGAGCCGCGGGCCGGGTGGTCGGCGGCGATGATCATCAGCCGTCCGCCGCTGCCGACGAGCGGCCGCCTGCGACGCCGGGCCGCGGCCTCGGCCACGGCCTCGGGGTGGTGCATGCGCAGATGGACGAGGTCGGAGGGGGAGGCTGCCGGGGCTGTCATGAGGCCGCTCCGGAATCGGTGGGGGTGGGGGTGGCGGGGGCGGTGGGGGTGTCCTGGGAGGTCCCGGCGGGCCGGGGGCTCTGGGCCGCGAGTGGGGTCGTGGCCGTGACCGCACCGGCGGCGAGGGCGGCTTCGACCTCGTGCGGGAACGGCATCGCGGAGGAGCAGGCGAGTCTGGAGGCCACGATGGCGCCGGCCGCGTTGGCGTACCGCATGACGCGGGCCGTCTCCCAGCCGGCGAGCAGTCCGTGACAGAGCGCGCCGCCGAACGCGTCACCGGCGCCGAGGCCGTTGACCACCTCGACGGGAAGGGGCGGGACGTCGGCCACCGTGCCGTCGCGGTGGACCGCGAGGACGCCTCCGGGGCCCTGTTTGACGACGGCGAGTTCGACTCCGGCGGCGAGGAGCGCACGGGCCGCGGCATACGGCTCGCGCTCGCCGGTCGCGATCTCGCACTCGTCGAGGTTGCCGACGGCGACGGTGGCATGCGCGAGCGCCTCGCGGTAGCGCGCGGAGGCTGCGGGGTGGGGCGGGGAGCCCTTCGCGGTGTCGGGCGGGGAGTCCGCCGCGTCGTCCGATGGCGCGTCCCAGAACATCGGGCGCCAGTCGAGGTCGAAGACGGTGATGCCCGTACGGTTCCTGGCCCGCAGCGCGGCGAGCGTCGCCGAGAAGCTGGGTTCGGCGCAGAGCCCGGTGCCGGTCATCCAGAAGACGCGGGCGGACCTGACCGCGTCCAGGTCCAGCTCCGACGCGTGGATCTCCAGGTCCGGGGCCTTGGGCCGGCGGTAGAAGTAGAGCGGGAAGTCGTCGGGCGGGAAGATCTCGCAGAAGGTGACCGGGGTCGGGTACGCGTCGACGGGCGTCACCCAGCGGTCGTCCACCCCGAACTCCGTGAGCTGCTGGTGCAGGTACTCCCCGAACGCGTCCTGGCCCGTGCGGGTCACCACGGCGGAGCGCCGGCCGAGACGGGCCGCTGCGACGGCGACGTTGGTGGGTGAGCCGCCGAGGAACTTCCCGAAGGTATCGACCCGGGCGAGCGGCAGGCCCGTCTGCAGCGGGTAGAGATCCACTCCGATCCGTCCCATGGTGATCACGTCGTACGGCTCAGGCATCTGTGTCCCTTCGACGACCGGCACGGCAGCTGACCGACCGCAACCACCGCCCCCGGTCTAACTCCTCCCCGGAATACTGTCAATGATTGGTCCGGACATACGGACTAATGCTTGACACTCGTCTCCCGGGACGGTGACGCTTGGCGCATGACCTCCTCCGCATCCGCTCCGGCCCGCATCCGCATCGGCTCCGCGCCCGACTCCTGGGGGGTGTGGTTCCCCGACGATCCGCAGCAGGTGCCCTGGCACCGCTTCCTCGACGAGGTCTCCACCGCGGGGTACGAGTGGATCGAACTCGGCCCGTACGGCTACCTCCCGACCGATCCGGCCCGCCTCGCCGACGAGACCCGCAGCCGTGGGCTCACCGTTTCGGCGGGCACCGTTTTCACCGGATTGCACCATGGTCCGGGCGTCTGGGAACGGACCTGGGCGCATGTCGCAGACATCGCGGCACTCACCCGGGCGATGGGCGCCGACCATCTCGTGGTCATCCCGTCGTTCTGGCGCGACGACAAGACGGGCGAGGTGACCGAGGACCGCACGCTCACGGCCGGGCAGTGGAGGGACCTCACCACCCAGACGGAGCGGCTGGGGCGTGAGGTGCAGGACCGCTACGGACTGCGCATCGTCGTCCACCCGCACGCGGACACCCATATCGACACCGAGGAGAACGTCAGCCGCTTCCTCGACGCCACCGATCCGGACCTGGTCTCCCTCTGCCTCGACACCGGGCACTACGCCTACTGCGGCGGCGACAGCGTCAAGCTGATCGAGACCTACGGAGAACGGATCGGCTATCTGCACCTCAAGCAGGTCGACCCGGAGATCCTGGCCGAAGTGGTCGCCGACGAGGTGCCGTTCGGGCCCGCCGTGGCGCGCGGCGTGATGTGCGAACCGCCGGGTGGCGTCCCCGCCCTGGAGCCGGTGCTGGCCGCCGCGCGCCGGCTGGACGTCGACCTGTTCGCGATCGTCGAGCAGGACATGTACCCGTGTCCGCCCGACAAACCGTTTCCGATCGCCCGCCGCACCCGGGAGTTCCTGCGCTCCTGCGGCACTCCGCGGCAGACCTCCTGACACGCCGAGCGGGCCCCGGAAGTGACGTGACGGCGGTACGCGGTGTTGTGCTCGACGAGAGGCCGGGGCGCGGCCACCGCCACGCCCCGGCACCGCCCCCACATCCCACGAGGAGCAACTCACCGTGATCCGCAAGACGCTGCCGTTCCGCCGGACGGCCGGAGCCTCGGCCCTCGCCGCACTCGTCCTGGCCGCCTCGCTCGCTCTCGCCCCGGGCGCGGCGGCCGACGAGAACAACGCACCGCCGCCCGGCTCCCACCCGGTCTGCGCCTTCTACGACGGCGACGGTCCGACCGTCTTCGGCGAACAGGGCGAACGCGTCTACCAGGTGCAGTGCATGCTGGCCAACCGGAGCTACCTGCCGTGGGAGGCGATGAACGGCACGTTCGACACGCGAACCCTCGCCGCCGTCCAGCGCTTCCAGGCGGACCACCCGCCGCTCGTCCCGCACGGCGTGGTCGACGCGAGCACCTGGTCGGCGCTCTGGCACGCCTGACAGCTGAGCGTGCTGCGGGGCGGCGCCCGGCGCTGCCCCGCATCGCTGCCGCCGCCTCGCCCCGGGCCGCGGTGGGAGCCGCTTCTGGGCTACGCCCGGGCCCGGGACCGTGCGGGGGCCGAGCCCTGGCTCGGGGGCGGGGCGCCGAAGCGGGCCAGGCAGTGCCAGACCTTCTTCAGCGACTGCGTCGCGTACCGGCCCGTGCGGGCGGCGTCCCCGATGATCCGGGGATCCAGCAGGCCGCCCCGGGAGATCTCCGCGCCGAGGTCGACGAACTCCTGCCCGCGGTAGTCCGCGTGGCGGCGCAGCTCCGCCACCGTCAGCCGGAATCCGGCATGCCATTCCGTGCGGCAGGGCAGCCGGCGGGCGGCCTCCTCCACATCGGTGCCGCGATAGCTCGGGTCGAGGACCAGCGCGTCCAGATGGCGGTCGAGCAGGACCGGTCCGTGCACCTGTGCCTCGATGTAGTCGTCGAGCGCGTCCCGGGTGTCGGCGTCCGCCAGTTCGACGAGGGCCATCCGGTCGGCGACGCCGAAGTCCGAGGGCTCGGCCGCGCTGTCCGGGTAGCAGAACGTGGCACGCTCCAGCGCCTGCGCGGTCAGCCGGAAGTGCGCCGAGCCGAACCGCGGCGCCGCCCCGGCCTCCTGGCGCCGGAAGTTCAACGCCCCGTACACGGGCCGCTGCTCGCCGGGTACACCGTCGTACGCGCCACCGAAGATCCGGCTCTCCCAGCGCCAGCGGTCGCCGCCCGGATGCGCCGTCAGCCCGCCATTGCTGGTTCCGGTGACGAACTGCGACCGGTAGACGCCGTCCCGGGCGAGCTCGTCCAGGATCGGGCGGCCGCCCACCACCCGGTCCGGGTGGAAGTTCAGCGTCAGCGGCAGGGAGCGGTCCAGCGGCTGCCCGGAGGAGAGGGCGGCAACGTGGCTCAGCGCCCGCTCCATCGCCGAGGGCGGCGGAGACATGGGCGGCTTCGAGGGCGGCGGCGTATCGGCGGTCACCGGCGCATTCTGGCCGAACGCCGCCGTCTTCGCCCCCGGTTTACCGGGCACCCGGCTCCGGCTCCGCATCCTGGACCGCCTCGGCGTCCTTCGACAGGTTCACCGCCTGGAGCAGGCTCAGTCCCCGCTCGGCCGTGCGCAGCGCCTTGACCCCGGCCACGGCGCGGGCCGGTCCTTCGTAGCCCGCCGACGCCATCCGCCGCAGGGCCCAGCGACCGCGCAGTTCGGCGTCCGGGACATCGCCGGCCTCGGCCGTGAGCGCCAGGGCCCTTTCCAGGCCGGGGCGTTCCTCTGCCGGTGCGGTGTCCAGGGCCCGCCGGAGCGCGGTGCTGATGTCGTCCGCCTCACGCAGTACGAGCACGGCCATGTCCTGCTTCCCGAAAACGGTCATGAAGTGATCATGCCCGGAGCCGACGCCCGTATCACCGGAGTTGAGACACATCTGAGGTGCGGATCGCTGCCGAGCGCCACGGGTCCGCACTGTATGCACCTCAACCCCTTTGACCTCAATGCATGCTTTCTGTCACAGAGATCACCCCCTCGTCACACATATCTCCGTTACGCGGGTTTTCCGTCACAGGCGCTCGACAGCCCCTCTCCGCACCTCGCCGCCGTCGTTCACCGGACAAAGGCTGAGTGATCGTCAGCGTCCGTGCCGCAGCTCCCCCGACGGCTCCCAGGCTGCCGCTGCGGTGCAGAGAGGTGTCACTTATGACGGACAGAAGGCTCTGGTCCTACAAGGACATTGCCGCGCACATCCGGGTGCAGCCGGACACCGTGCGCTCCTACCGCAAACACGGTCTCCTTCCGCCTCCGGACCATGTCGAGGGCGGCAAGCCCTACTGGTACGCGGACACCATCCGGGCCTGGGTCGCCGCCCGTCCCGGCAACCGGGGCCGCCGGGACTGACCCGCCCCGCCTCCACCGCACCCCGGCCCCGGCCCCGCGCTGCGACAGGTCCCACCCGTCGCGGCGCGGGGCTCCGTCCTTCCGGCACCCTGGGCGGTCAGCGTGCGGGCTCGATGACCGTCACTCCGGCTCCCCGCGCCGCACCCATCGCCGCGAGGGCCGCCGGGGCGGCGTCCAGTCCGATGGTGGAGGTCACCAGCAGATCGGGGCGCAGGCTGCCGGAGCGGACCATGTCCATCATCTGCGGGTAGGCGTGCGCGGCCATGCCGTGACTGCCGAGGAGCTCCAGTTCCAGACCGATCACCCTCGCCATCGGCACGACGGGGTCACCGGCCGCCGACGGGAGCAGCCCGATCTGCACATGGCGGCCCTGCCGGCGCAGGCTCCCGACCGAGGCGGCGCAGGTGAGCGGCGCCCCGAGGGCGTCGAGGGAGAGCTGGGCCCCGCCGCCCGTGAGTTCACGTACCGCCTCGCCGGCGCCTTCCGGGTGTGCGGAGGCGTCCACGCACTCCACCGCGCCGAACGTCCGGGCCAGCCGCAGGGCTTCGGGCGAGACGTCGACCGCGACCACCCGGGCCCCGCAGGCCACCGCGATCATCACCGCCGAGAGTCCGACCCCGCCGCAGCCGTGCACCGCGACCCATTCGCCCGGCGCCACCCGGCCCCGGGCCACCACGGCGCGGAACGCCGTGGCGAACCGGCACCCCAGACCGGCGGCCGTACCGAATGCCATCCCGTCGGGGACGGGGACCAGATTGACGTCCGCCTCGTCCAGCGCGACGAGCTCGGCGAACGATCCCCAGTGGGTGAACCCCGGCTGGGTCTGCCTCTCGCACACCTGCTGGGCCCCGGCGGCGCAGGCCGGACAGCGGCCGCAGGCGCAGACGAAGGGCACGGTGACCCGGTCGCCGGGGCGGTGGTTCATGACGTCCTTGCCGACTGCTTCGACCACGCCGGCCAGTTCATGACCGGGCACATGCGGCAGGGCGATGCCGGGGTCGTGGCCCATCCAGCCGTGCCAGTCGCTGCGGCACAGCCCGGTCGCCCCGACCCGGACCACCGCTCCCCGGCGCGAGGGGCTGGGATCCGCCACGTCCTGGACCCGGGCTTCCTTCCCGAACTCCTCGAACACCACTGCTCTCATGTGCCCCGCCCTTCGCCCGCGCCCGGCCCGTCTCCGGCCGGATCGAATCTACGCCCCGCCCCTCCAGGTCCCCCGAATGGCCGACAGCGGATGGGGATCGTTCGCATTTATACCCCCTAGGGGTATAGTGTGGTGAGCGTGGAGGCGCACCGGCCTTCCCGGGACCCTCCTGGGCCACTGCCTTCACACCCATTTGTGCTCGTCGAAGAGGAGAACACGATGACCGCCGAGACCCAGCTTCCCCAGGCGACCGGCTCCTGCTGCTCGCCCAGCGGCTCCTGCCACGACGGTGCGAGCGCCGACGCGAAGCAGGGCGGCGTGACCACGGTCTACCAGGTGACCGGCATGACCTGCGGCCACTGCGAAGGTGCCGTGTCCACGGAGATCTCCGAGATCGACGGTGTCACCTCGGTGCAGGCCGTGGCGTCCACCGGACAGGTGACGGTGACCTCCCGGGCGCCGCTGGACGAGGAAGCCGTGCGCGCCGCCGTCGACGAGGCCGGTTACGAGCTCACCGGCCAGGCCTGAACGCCCGGGATCCACTCCCCCGCACCACCCCTTCGCCGCCGGGCCGGGCCGACCAGCAGATACTGGTGGGGTACGGCCCGGTCGGCGTTTCAGGAGTTCGGACATGCACAGCGCGACAGAGACCGAGACCCCGGCAGCGGAGAGCTCGGAGGCCGAGCTCGTCATCGGCGGGATGACCTGCGCCTCCTGCGCGGCCCGCGTCGAGAAGAAGCTGAACCGGATGGACGGGGTGACCGCCACCGTCAACTACGCCACCGAGAAGGCCCGGGTCGCCTTCGGCCCGGGGACCGGCCTCGCCGACCTGATCGCCACCGTCCAGAAGACGGGCTACACGGCAGAGCCGGTGCCCCGCCCCGCACCGACGCCACCGGTGCCGCCGGTGCCGGCCACGGAGGCCCCGGGCCCCGTCGGCACCCCGGCCGCACATGCCACCGCTGACAGCCCCGTCACATCCACCGCACCGGCCGCCCCCGACACTCCGGAGAGCAGCCAGGACAGCCCCGGCGCGCTCGCCGCCCTCGACTCCCTGCGACAGCGGCTCATCGTCTCGGCCGTCCTCGCCGCCCCCGTCGTCGTACTCGCGATGATCCCGGCGCTCCAGTTCGACAACTGGCAGTGGCTCTCGCTCACCCTGGCCGCCCCCGTCGTCATCTGGGGCGGACTGCCCTTCCACCGGGCCACCTGGACCAACCTCCGGCACGGTGCGGCCACCATGGACACCCTCGTCTCGGTCGGCACCCTCGCCGCCTTCGGCTGGTCCCTCTGGGCACTGTTCCTCGGGGACGCCGGAATGCCCGGCATGCGGCACGGCTTCGACCTCACGGTCTCGCGCACGGAAGGCTCCTCCACGATCTATCTGGAGGTGGCCGCCGGAGTCGTCACGTTCATCCTGCTGGGCCGCTACCTGGAGGCGAAGTCCAAACGGAAGGCCGGTTCCGCCCTGCGGGCGCTGATGCATCTGGGCGCCAAGGACGTCGCGGTGCTGCGGAACGGCGCCGAAGTACGTATCCCTGTCGCCCGGCTCGCCGTCGGCGAGCACTTCGTGGTCCGGCCGGGCGAGAAGATCGCCACCGACGGCAGGGTCGTCGAGGGATCGTCGGCCTTGGACGCGTCCATGCTCACCGGCGAGTCCCTCCCGGTCGATGTGGGTGCCGGCGACGCCGTCACCGGCGCCACCGTGAACACCTCCGGCCGGCTCGTCGTCGAGGCCACCCGGGTCGGCGCCGACACCCAGCTGTCCCGGATGGCCCGGCTCGTCGAGGACGCACAGAACGGCAAGGCGGAGGTGCAGCGCCTCGCCGACCGGATCTCGGCGGTGTTCGTCCCGGTGGTCCTGCTGATCGCCCTGGCCACTCTGGTCGCCTGGCTGCTGGTCACGGACGACGTGACGGCCGCCTTCACCGCGGCTGTCGCCGTACTGATCATCGCCTGCCCCTGCGCCCTCGGCCTCGCCACACCCACCGCCCTCATGGTCGGCACCGGACGCGGCGCCCAGCTCGGCAT
>NZ_JBHVWF010000041.1:0-55693 GCF_042882365.1 Streptomyces sp. NPDC058221
CCGCACGGCCATCCGTTCTGTCTCTTCCTTCCCGGCGCCTGAACGTCAGCGGACCGGCTTCAGGGCGGTGACGAGCCCTCCCGGTCCTCAATCGCCTTGCGGACATCCGGCCGGCAGGCACCGAGGCTCGTTCGACCGTGCACTGCAGGCTCCGGGCTCCGGGCTCAATTCCCCACGCCGAGGTCGGACATGAACGCGGAGGGATACCGGTCGCCCCGCGCCGAGCCCGGCGGCACCGCCTTCTCGATCTCGGCCAGGTCATCCCCGGTGAGGTTCAGCTCCATCGCGGGCAGCGCCTCGGCCAGCCGCTCGCGTGTGCGGGCACCGACCAGTGGCACGATGCCCTCGCCCTGTGCGGCGACCCAGGCGATGGCCAGCTGGGCGACGGTGCACCCCTTTGACTCGGCGACCCGGCGCAGCGCCTCCACGAGCGCGAGGTTGTGCTCCACGTTCTCCCCGGAGAACCGCGGACTGGCGCCGCGGGCGTCACCGGGTCCCCCGGCCCGGCCGGCGGACCAGTGCCCGGAGATCAGGCCGCGGCCGAGGACGCCGTACGCGGTCAGGCCGATGCCGAGCTCCCGCAGCACGGGCAGAACCTCCGCCTCCACCGCACGGGAGATCAGCGAGTACTCGATCTGCAGGTCGGCGACGGGGTGCACCGCATGGGCCCGCCTGACCGTCGCCGCATCGACCTCCGAGAGGCCGAGGTGGCGCACGTACCCGGCATCGATCATCTCCTTGATCGCGCCCACCGTCTCCTCGACCGGGACCGCAGGGTCCAGCCGGGCGGGGCGGTAGATGTCGATGTGGTCGGTGCCCAGCCGGGTCAGCGAATAGGCCAGGAAGTTCTTCACCGCCTCGGGGCGGCCGTCATGCCCGCCGAACTGCGGGCCCGGCCCGCGCAGCATGCCGAACTTGACGCTCAACCGGTAGCTGTCCCGGTCCCGGCCACGCAGGGCCTCTGCGAGCAGCAGCTCGTTGTGGCCCATGGCGTAGAAGTCGCCTGTGTCGAACAGCGTGACACCGGCCTCCAGCGCGGCGTGCACGGTGGCGATGCTCTCCGCGCGATCGGTCTCGCCGTAGGCGCCCGACATGCCCATCGCCCCCAGACCCAGCGCGGAGACGGCCGGGCCGGTGCTTCCCAGGGTTCGTGTCTTCATCTCGTTCTCCTCAGTCGTCGATCTGCCATCCACCCTGCGCCCGTGCTGCGGCTTGCGGGAGCGGAGCGTTCATCATGGGAGAGCCGCTCCCTGGCTCGGTCTGCCCCCGCGAGGGACGATGGAGTCATGCAACGCGACCAGCTCGCCGACTTCCTGCGCCGCCGCCGAGAGGCGATACGCCCGGCCGAGGCCGGCATCCCCGACGGCCCCCGGCGCCGCACCAGCGGGCTGCGCCGGGAAGAAGTGGCGATGCTCGCGGGAATGTCGGTGGACTACGTCGTCCGTCTTGAGCAGGGCCGCAGCAGCCAGCCCTCGGTCCAGCTGCTCGGCGCGCTGGCGCGGGCGCTGCGGCTCTCCGACGACGAGCGGGACCACCTGTTCCATCTGGCCGGTCACCAGCCGCCACCTGCCGACGGGGTGGCCCGCCTGGCCCGCGCCGGTCTGGTGCGGATGATCGACCTGCTCGGCGACACCCCGGCCCTGGTCCTGTCCGACCTGGGGGAAGTGCTCGCCCAGAACCGGGCGTCCCTCCTGCTGACGGGCGACCAGACCGGCTTCTCCGGCGACCGGCGCTACGCCGCGCACCGCTGGTTCACCGACCCCGCCGCCCGCGCCGTCTGCCCTCCCGAGGAGCAGGAGTACCACGCCCGCCGGCTCGTCGCCGACCTGCGCGCGGCCGCCGGCCGCCGCTCCCACGACCCCACGGTGACCGGACTCGTCGAGCGGCTGCGGGCCGCGAGCCCGGACTTCGACCGGCTCTGGACGGAGCACGAGGTGGCGGTGCGGCGTGCCGACCGCAAGACCTTCCTGAACCCACGGGTGGGCCGTCTGCTGATGGACTGCGAAACCCTGGTCACGCCCGACCACGGCCAGCAACTGCTGGTACTCACCCCGGCCGACGCGGAGACCCGCGAGCGGCTTGAGCTGCTGCGCGTGCTCGGCGTCCAGGAATTCACCGCTGGGCCGGCGGACACGCCCGTGCCGTGAGCCGGCCCCCGTCCGGCGCCGGCTGTCGGCCCCGAAGGAGCCGTCGACCCTCAGGAACTGGTCGCAGCCCTCATCACCCTCACGTGCGCCACGGTCACGCTCCGCCCCTGGTGCGAGCCTGCGCTCCCGCCTCCGGCCCCCTTCGCACAAAAATTGCGTCCTACCCCTTCTGCGTACCGACTGGTCGGTACTAGCCTCGCGCCGGCGGGCACGCACTGCGGCGTGCCGTTGAACAGCACTGGGAGGCAAGGTGTCGATTTCGCCACCGGCGGCGACGGAGCCGCGCACGGCCAGGAGGGCACCATCGGCACTGCGCGGGCTGGGTGCGCGACGGCTCGACCGCTATCCCGAACGCGGCGCACGGCACTGGTACCTGGTGATCGTCGTACTCGTCACGATCGTCCTCTATTACCAGCTGTACATCCAGTACGCGGTGTCGACCGCCATCATCAGCCAGTTCCACATGACGTTCCTGTACTTCGTGTACATCTCGGTGGCCGCCAACGCGGTGGGGGCGTTCTCCTCGCTGGTGGCCGGTCTCGCCGATCGCTGGGGCCGGGCCAACATCGTGGTCTACGGACTCCTGGTGGTCGGCCTGCTCACCACGTTCGCCCTGCCCAACGCGCCGGACAAGGTGAGCTACCTGCTCATCTACTCCGCCGTCGCGCTCGTCGAGGGCATGATCCTGGTGGCCACCCCCGCTCTCATCCGGGACTTCTCACCCCAGCTGGGCCGCGCCTCGGCCATGGGCTACTGGACCATGGGGCCGATCGTCGGCAGCCTCGTCGTCACGGCCGTCACCTCGCGCACCTACGGCGGCGGCACCACGTGGCAGGACGAGATCCGCTTCGCCGGTATCAGCGGTCTGGTCCTGTTCGTCGTCGCCCTGTTCGGGCTGCGCGAACTCGCCCCGGCCCTGCGCGATCAGATCATGGTGAGCCTGCGGGACCGTGCGCTGGTCGAGGCCCGCGCCAAGGGTATGGACACCGACTCCGCCCTCCGCGGTCAGTGGCGTCAGATGCTGCGCCTCGACGTCGTCGGGTCGGCGGTCGCGATCAGCCTGTATCTGCTTCTGTACTACGCCGCCGTCGGGAATTTCGTCGTCTACTTCGCGACGGCCTTCGGCTACTCGGCACAGCGCGCGAATGCCCTCCTGAACTGGTACTGGGGAGCGAACGCGATCACGCTCGTCCTGGCGGGAGTGGTCTCCGACCGGCTGCGTGTGCGCAAGCCGTTCATGCTGGTGGGCGGTCTCGGGTCCATCGGCTTCACCCTGTGGTTCACCCTGCGTGCCACGGAACCCCACACCGGGTACTACACCTTCGCGCTGATCGTGGCGGGCATCGGCGTGACCAGTGGCATCGCCTACTCCCCGTGGATGGCGGGCTTCACCGAGACGGTGGAACGGCACAACCCGGCCGCCACGGCGATGGGGCTCGCCATCTGGGGCTGGACCGTCCGCATCACGGTGGCCCTGTCCGCTGCCTTCGTACCGCTCGTGGTGAACACCGTGACCCCGCTCATCGAGTACGGGCCGGCCGTTGAACAGGCCTCCGTCCAAGCCGCACCGGCACTGGCGGTAACCAAAGCACATCCCAGGCTCTTCGCCGAACTCGACGCGTACGCACCGGACAAGGTGCCGGCCGCGCTGCTCTCCCGCGCGGAGAAGGAAGTCGGCGCCGAGCAGTTGCGTACGGTACAGAAGGCGGCGCCGCAGCTGAAGATCCTGCGTGAGCACGGCACGGAGGTGCAGCAGGCCAGTGCTGACAATCCGGGCAAGTGGCAGACCTGGTGGTGGGTGTGTCTGGGCGGGCAGGTGCTGTTCCTGCCGTTCGTCTTCGTCATGTCGGGCCGATGGCGGCCGCGTGACGCCCGGCACGACCTCCAGGTACACGAGGAGGCCGTCGCCAGGAAGTTCGCCGAGATGAAGCCGGACCCCCAGGAAGGACAGACCGCATGACGACGCCGACCCGGCTGCACGAACTCACCGCGCTCGAACAGGCCGCCGCAGTACGGAAGGGCGAGGTCTCCCCACTGGATCTCGTACGTCACCACCTCGCGCGCGTGGAACAGTACGACGGGGACTTCGGCGCCTTCCTGACGGGCACGCCCGAGGCGGCACTCTCCGAGGCCGCCGCTCTCCCGGCGCGACAACCCGCGGACCGGTCGGCGCTGTTCGGTGTGCCGACCGCCGTCAAAGACCTCGTCGACACGGCCGGGATACCGACCACGTACGGATCGAAGGCCTTCGCCGGTCATGTCCCCGATGTGGACGCCCACAGCGTGACCCGGCTGCGCGCGGCCGGCACCATCAGTTTGGGCAAGAGCAACACCCCCGAATTCGGATGCTGTTGCTACACGGACAATGATCTCGTGGGCCCGGCCCGGAATCCCTGGGACCCGGCGCTCTCCGCAGGAGGGTCGAGCGGCGGTGCCGCGGTGGCCGTGGCACTCGGCCTGGTCCCGGTCGCGCATGCCAGTGACGGCGGCGGTTCCATCCGGATCCCGGCGAGCATTTGCGGACTCGTCGGTATCAAGCCCTCGCGGGGCCGGGTCAGTTCGGGGCCGTTCGGCGCCGAGGTCACAGGCCTCGCCGTGCAGGGTCCGCTGGCCCGGTCGGTGCGTGACGCGGCGGCCCTGCTCGATGTGCTGGCCGGGCCGGAACCGGGCGATCCGCACTGGGCGCCCCCGCTGCCGGCCGGCGAGTCGTTTCTCGGCCATGCCGGGCGGGCACCCGGACGACTGCGCATCGGCCGGTACGCGACACCGGCCGCCGATGGCATCACCGTGGACCCGGCATGCCTGGACGCCTGGGAACAGGCCTCTCAGCTGCTGGAAAGCCTGGGCCACACCGTGGAGGACATACCCACCCCCTTCGGCCCCGAGATCTCCGCGCATTTCGTGACCGCGTGGGGCGTGCAGTCCCTCGGACGCCCGCTGGAGGCCGAGCGGGAGACCCTTCTTCGGCCGGTGACGCGGGCCTGGCGGGAGTACGGGCGCGGGGTGTCGGGTGAGCAATTCGCCGCGGCCGTCACGGCAATGCACAGTGCGGCGCGGCGTGCGATCCGTGCGACACAGCAGTACGACGCCGTGCTCACTCCGACCCTCGCGACACTCCCGCAGAGCGTCGAGTTCTTCGACGAGTCGGGAGACCCCCTGGTGAACCTTTACAGGCAGAGCGCTTTCAGTGCGTTCACCAGTCCGTACAACATGACGGGCCAGCCGGCCGTCAGCCTTCCGCTGCACTGGACCGAAGGTGACCGTATTCCGGTCGGCGTCCAGCTCGTGGGACGCCCTGCCGACGAGGCCACGCTGATCGCTCTGAGCGCCCAGGTGGAGGAGGCGAGCCCCTGGCGAGACCGGTACGCACGCCTCTTGACGGATCCGGCCGTCGACGTTCGCCGAACCCGGGACTGAGCCCGGACAGGCACAAGGACGACGGACAGTGCGCGGGCGCTGCGGCGGGGCCGAACCGGGCCCGGGTGGCTTTTCCGGCCCCTTCCGGGCCCGGCCGGGGTCTTTCGGAGTGTTTCACGCCCGGCCGGGTCCGGCGTCGCGCAGAGTACTGGGTATGACGACACCCGCCGAGCTGCTTCGCTCCTTCGCCCGCACCCGTGCCTCGCTCGACGGCGAGGAAGTCACGTACTGGTGGTCGGGAGACGTGTACTCCTGGTCCCCCGACCAGCCCTACCAGCGCGTCTTCGGCTTCGAGGGCATCAACGTCTCCCGGCTCGTCCAGGACACAGACGCAGGGCCGGACGCCTACCAACTGCTCACCAGGGAGGCCGCCTTCTACCTGGACCCCGTGAGTCGCGAGATCCTGGAGACCTGGCAGGACCTGCCGGTGGTACACGTCTGGAACGACCCGGCGAACCAGAAGTGGCGCCCCTTCCCGATCCCGACGACCGAGCTGGGCGGACAGGTCTGCTTCAGCCTGGAGATCCCGCTGTCCTACCCCTCGCCGCTGCCTGTGGCGCAGTACCCTCTCCACTCGGCCGGCGACACCTACAAGGCCCTGGAACTCTTCCAGTTCTTCGCCGACCGCTCCGATCTGTCCGGCCCGTCGCCCAGCGTCCCGGCCACCATGTCCTGGACCCGGATGTCCCCGTGGCTCCCATGGATGGCCCGCGGGCAGGCGCCCGGCGGCCTCACTTTCCACTGCCGGGGCCGCAAGCTCGGCTCGTACGCCGAGGTCCCGGAGCGCACACGTGCCTATGTCACCGACCACCAACCGGAGTTCGCCCGGGCCCCGGAGAAGTGGAGCGAGCCGAACGAGACGAGCTGGACGTACTTCCGCAAGCTCAATCCGCCAGCATAGCCGAAGCCACCGCCAAGTTGTAGCCTCTGCGCGGGGCGGCCCACGCGGCTGGCCCCGTGCGCCGTCCTGCCCGCCTCGATCAGCTCCCCGTTCTCGGCGCGGCACCCGGTATCCCAGGTTCTGCAATGACAGACGGTTCAACTCCATCCTGACAACGATGTCATGGCGGGTGGTCGCCCCGGTCGCCGTCAGCGCATCCGTCCGGAAATCACTCAGCCCCGACCGACGAAAGAAGGTTGCATGAGTTCGCACGCGAGGAGCAGACACAGAGCCGCGGTGATCGCGGTATCGCTGCTGGCCCTGTTGACGGGTGTCCGCTCCGCCGGCGCCACGGCTGTCGCCGACGAGGCTCCGGGCCCGGGCGGTTACTGGTCCACCTCGTACGAGGCCGGTGCACCCCAGCCCGCAGGGTTCCCCGCCTACCGCGCCGCAACCGGCCTGCGGGGCGAGACCACCGAGGTCAGCACGACGGTGACGTCGGTGACCTCCAACCGGCCGAACGACGCGAGCGCCACCGAACACGTCACGGGCCTGGCTGACAACGACAGTTCCACCAAGTGGTACGCGAGCGGCAGTGGCCGGCCGACGGCCGAGCACCCCGTGTACGCGATCTACACCCTCGACTCCCCCGCCCCGGTAACTGGTTACTCCCTCACCGCGGCCAATGACGCGGCCCCACGCGACCCGCGGGCCTGGACGGTGCTCGGCAGCAACCGCGCATCCGCCGCCTCCGATGCCGACGACCCGTCCTGGACCGAACTCGGCACCGAGAAGAACCAGGAATTCGGTGAACGCAACCAGACGGACTTCTACTCCGTCCACGCCCCCGGCAGCTACCGCTACTACCAGCTGCGGGTGACCGAGAACTGCGCCGAGCACTGCACCGGGGAATCGTCCGACCACACGAAGTTCCAGCTCGCCGACTGGACGCTGCGCAGCAACGCCGGCTCCCGGCCCTCCGCGCTGGGCCTGTCCGTGGAGGACGCGCAGTCCGTCGGCGCAGCGGCCGGCAAGGGCGCGCTCCGGTACGCGGCGCGGGTGCTGAAGTCCGGTGCCGCCTCCTCCACCGTGGTCATGAGGTCCGGACTCGACATCCCGCTGGGCGCGGACTCGACGCTGAGCTACGCGATCCGCCCGGGGGACGACGCCTCCGCGCATGCCACCGTCGACATGGTCTACACCGACGCCGACGGGCGTCACGCCCGGCGGCTGCACGCGCGCCCCTTGCTCCGCGGCATCGACGGGCGTCCCGCCGGCACGGCGGCGCGTTCATCGTCGCCGAAGCCCGGCGCCTGGAACACCATGTCGGTCGACCTCGGCTCTCTCACGGGCAAGCGGATCACCGAGGTGCTGCTCGACTACGACAATCCGGCCGCGAAGGCCGGCGCCGCGGTCTCCGGATGGGTCGACGCCGTCGAGCTCGGCAGACAGGCGGCCGACACGACCACCACCTGGAGCTACCTCGACGCACCGGATGCCGATCCGGCGCGCGGCGCGACGGACCGGACCGCGTGGACGCGACCGGATTTCGACACCGGTGGGGACCCGTGGAAGACCGCCACCGGCGCGTTCGGCGTCAAGGGTGACGGCACCGACCTGGGAGCGGGCTTCCCGGTGAGCACCAAGCTGAACCTCAAGAAGGGCGGGGCCCAGGACGACGACCTCGAGGCGTACTTCTTCCGCACGTCGTTCACGATGGACCGGGCGACCATCGACGCCATCACCGGGCTGGTCGGCACCATCGTCTACGACGACACCGCGACGGTCTACCTCAACGGCAAGCGTGTGGCGGGCTGGAACGACGACCGGATCACGCGGAACCTCCAGTACGAGACGCCGGACGGTGCCGCCGGCACGGGTGATCCGGCCGCCTCGACATTCGCGATTCCTGCGTCCTCCCTGCGGGCCGGTACCAACACGCTGGCGGTCGAGGTGCACCAGTGCAACGGCACCAGCTCGGACGCGTACTTCGGGATGCCGTCCCTGGCGCAGACCGACGCGTCACTGCCCTTCACCGACACCCAGCTGAACACCACCTACGCGTCGGACGTCCTGCCCACCACTCCCGACGGCAGCGACTACTTCACCCGGCTGCTGCACCCGTTCACCCAAGCCGAGAACACACCGAGCATCATGGGTGCCAACGCCGTCCTGCCGAAGGGGACGACCTACGACCAGCTGACGGCGCTCAACGACAAGACCGTCGTCGACATCAACAATGCCTACCAGGACGGCACCTCCCCCCAGGTGCGCAAGGCACTCGTCGACGGCGCGAACAGCCCGTACAAGACGATGGCGGACGGCCTGGGCGATGTGATCGGGCCGCTCTACACCAAGGCCCTCAGGAACGGCGAACTGCCCAAGACAAAGGAGCTGTTGAGCGGCCGGCTGGAGCACACGCCGACGTCGACGGCCGACTGGTACCAGACGGCCAAGAACAACTACCAGTACAAGCGGCCGTTCGTGCGCATGGGCTTCACGGACGACAGCGGTCTGATCAAGCCGTGGGACAGCGCGGGCGGCTACGCGGGACTGGAGGGTGACGGTTCGTTCCCGAGCGGCCACACCAGCCACGCCTACGCACAGGGCATCGTGATGGCCACGCTGCTGCCGCAGCTGGCACCACAGATCCTGGCCCGCACCTCGGAGTACGCCAACAACCGGATCGTGCTGGCCTTCCACTATCCGACCGACATCATGGGCGGCCGGATCGTCGGCGCGGACACCGCGCAGATGCGCTGGTCGGACCCGCGGTTCCGCACCCTGCTGGAGCAGGCCGGGGCCGAGCTGCGGTCCGTGCTGGCCCAGAAGTGCCACGAGTCCGGGGCGGGCGGCAGTCTGGCGAAGTGCGCTGCCGGCGGTAGCCCGTACCTCAGCACGGACAAGGCGTTGGGCGTGTTCCAGCAGCGCATGACCTACGGCTTCCCCAAGGTCGGCACCACCGGGCTCGATCCGTCCGTGCCCCAGGGCGCGGAGAGCCTGCTGATCAGCGCCTTCCCCGAGCTGACCGCTGCCCAGCGCCGTACTGTGCTGGCTGCCACCGAGATCCCTTCGGGATATGTGATGGACCAGGAGGACGGTACCGGCAGCTGGCAGCGACTGGACCTCGCGGCCGCGATGGCCGCGAAAGTCACCGTCGGACGGGACGGGTCGCTCACCGTCAACGGCGTCCCGGTGGATGCCGACGGTCTGCCGCGCCACCGCCCGGTCTCCGGGGGCAGCGAGTAGACAGCCGCGGTCCGGGCACCGGTTCACCGGTGCCCGGACCCACGTGGTGCCGACCGCATCCCTACCAGGTGACGGGCAGGGCGTGGAGGCCGTAGATGAGGGCGTCGTACTTGAAGGGGATCGCATCGAGGTCGTCGATGGCGCGGAGGGTGGGGATGCGGCGGAAGAGGGTGGGATAGAGGACCTGTAGCTCCATGCGCGCCAGGGGCTGGCCGATGCAGTGGTGGCTGCCGGCCCCGAACGCCTGGTGCAGGCGGGCGTTACGGGTGATGTCGAGGCGGTCCGGCTCGGGGAAGACCGAGGGGTCACGGTTGGCGAGTTCGCCGAGCAGAATGACGCCCTCTCCGGCGCGGATGGTACGGCCGGCGATCTCGATGTCCTCCAGGGCGGTGCGGCGGCGGCCGAGGTGGACGATGGAGAGGTAGCGCAGGAGTTCCTCGACGGCGTCTCGGACGACAGCGGGGTCGTCCGTGTCGCGGATCAGGGCGAGTTGGCCGGGGTGCTGCAGGAGCAGAAGCGTGCCCAGGCTGATCATGTTCGCGGTGGTCTCGTGTCCGCCCAGGAGGAGGAGCACGCCCATGGCGGCAGCCTCGCGCCGGCTGAGTTCGCCGCTCTCGATCTGCCCGCAGAGGCCGGAGAGGAGGTCGTCGCCCGGCTCGGTGAGTTTGCGGCCGACGAGCTCGTCGAGGTACGAGGCGAGGTTGGTGTGGGCCGTCGCGCGTTCCTGTGGGGAGGCAACGGCGGAGACGATGGTCTTGCTGTTGAACTGGAAGAACTCGTGGTCCTCGTAAGGGACTCCGAGGAGTTCCGAGATGACCAGGGAGGGGATCGGCAGGGCGAGGGACTGGACGAGATCTGCCGGTTTGGGCCCTTCGAGCATGGTGTCGATGAAGGCGTCAGCCATCTTCTGCACGCGGGGGCGCATCGCCTCGATCCGCTTGATGGTGAAGGTGCCGCTGATCATGCGGCGCAGCCGGGCGTGTTCGGGGTCGTCCATGCCGACGAAGCTCAGATCGGTGCCACCGCCATGAGTGTGCGCCGGGTCCACGGGGCTGGGGTAGCCCGGCCTGGCGAACTCCACACTCAGACGGGCGTCGGACAGCAACGCCTTCTGTTCGGCGTGCCCGGTCACGGCCCAGGGAGTGCTGCCGCCCCAGGAGCTGACCCGGGTGAGCGGCCCGTACTCGGTCAGCGCCCGCATGCCGGGCGAGGGGGCGAACGGGCATTCCGCGGAGCGCGGCGGGGGGAAGTCGGGGATGTCGACGGCGCTTGCTTCGGGGGTGGCGGGCGTGCTGGACATGGTCTCCTCCGGTGGGGCGGGACGACCGCCTCCGTCATCGGGCCGGCAGGCGTGTGGGGAGCAGTCGGTCTTGGGGCGACCGGGCGCGGGCCCGGCGGTGGCTCTCCGTCACCGCGGGGTGACGGCTTCGGGCCGGGGCGCGCGTGTGTACCGGTCGATGAGGTGGTGGCGGTGTTGGCGGGCCTGTTTGGGCATGTTCCAGCCGAGGACGGCGACGGGCCCGTCCTCGCCGTCTGCGTACTGCGCGACGAACCGGCCCTGCTCAAGGGCGCCTTCGACGATGTGCACGGTGGCCGTGGGTGTGGGCAGTCCGTAGACCTGGATCTTCACGCCGAGCTGGTCGGTCCAGAAGTACGGAACGGGGCTGTAGGGGCGGTCCTCGCCCAGGATGTTGGCCGCGACCAGCATGGACTGCTCAGTGGCGTTCGTTCGGTTCTCCAGGCGCAGGGGCCGGTCGAGGCCCTCGTGGTGGAAGCGGGCCACATCTCCTGTGGCGTAGATGCCGTCGGCGGCTCGGCAGCGGGAGTCGCACACCACGCCGTCCTCCAGGAGCAGGCCGCTGCCGGCCAGCCAGTCGGTGGCAGGGGTGCTGCCGACCGCCGCGACGACGAGGTCGGCGGGGATGGCGTCACCGTCGGCCGGGCGGACGCCGGTGACGCGTCCATCGTCCGATTCCAGTCCTGCCACGAGGGTGCCCGGTCGGAGCTGAACCCCGTTCCGGGTGTGCAGCGCGGCGAGCAGCTGTGCGACGTCGTGTCCCAACTGCGCCCGCATCGGCGCGGTCTGCGGCCCGACAAGGGTCACGTCCGTTCCCATGAGGCGGGCGGTGGCGGCGATTTCGGCGCCGAGCACCCCGTCGCCGACGACCACGAGCCGTTCGGCCGCCCGGAGTTCCCTGCGCAGGTGCGCGGCGTCGTCAAGGGTCCGCAGGACGTGCACGCCCTCCGCCCCCGACAGGGAGGGCATTCTGCGCGCGTTCAGTCCGGTGGCCAGCACCACGGCTTCGGCTCGCAGCTCCGTTCCGCTCGTGGTCCGCACGGTGCGTGTGGCGGCATCGAGGGCCACTGCGCGCTCGCCGAGGACCAACTCCGCTTCCAGGGCGTCCAGTACGTCACGGGTGCGCAGATGCGTGCGCTCGGCCTCCCAGGTCCCGGCCAGTACCTGCTTGGACAGGGGCGGCCGGTCGTACGGTGCGCCCGGCTCCTCGCCGAGCAGTGTGATCCGGCCGCGGTAGCCCTTGCGGCGCAGGCTCTCCACGACGGTGAGACCTGCGGCGCCCGCCCCGACGACCAGTACGTCGGCCGGCGTGCTCACGTGTCCTCGCCGAGGTGAATGGCTGCGGCGGGGCAGACTGCGGCGGACTCGCGGACCTCCTCGTGCCGCTCGGCGGGGGGCGCGGCGTCGAGGAGGATCACGATCCCGTCCTCGTCGCGCTGGTCGAACACCTCCGGGGCGATCAGCACGCACTGGCCGGCGCCGCAGCACTTCTCCTCGTCCACAGTGATCTTCATGGTCCCTCTCCCTGTCGGGTCGATGCGGTTCCCGGTGGTCTTTCAGTGGCGGGTGATGGGCGCGGCGAGCAGCCCCACCAGCGCGTCCTCCAGCGCGTCGGCGGTTCGTTCCCAGGACGCACCGGGCTCGGCCAGGCCTTCGGCCATGGTCCGTTCGCGTTCCGCGCACGTGTGGGTGATGAGGTGGCGGGCCATCTCGGCGCGTGCGGGGCGGATCTCGGGGGGCACGATGTCGTACAGGCACCGGCCCAGGCCCTGGAGGGTGAGGCACAGGCTGTCCCGGGTGAGGGACTCGTCCTCCACCAGCGTCCGCATCAGCGGATCGGTCATCACCTGTACCGCGAACCGGGCGTGCCACGAGGGCACACCGAGGGCGGCATGGTGTTCGGTCACCGGGCGCAGCAGGCAGCGCACCCAGTCCCGCAGTTCGGTGCTGTCACCGGCGGCCTTCACGTAGCGCATGCGGATGACACCGACGTGCGTTCCGTGCTTGGCCATGATGGTGCGTACGAGCGTCGCCCTGCTGCCGAAGTGGTAGCTGACCGCGGTGTTGTTGCCCTGTCCGGCCGCCTCGCCGATCTGCCGGTTGGAGACGTTCGACAGCCCGTGCTCCGCGTAGAGGCGCTCGGCCGCCGTCATGATGGCCTCGCGTGTGCCGGCGCCACGGCCGCTGAGGGGCTGGGTTCTGTTCGTTCTGTTCACCATGTCACCGGTACCTCGCGCAGCGGGTTGGTGAGCATGCCCTCGTGACGTTGCAGGGCGTCGGCGTCCACGGCGAGCCGGAGCTGCGGAAGGCGGCGCAGCAGCACACCGAGCACGGCCTGCAGTTCCGTGCGGGCCAGTGGCTGGCCCAGGCAGGAGTGCGGTCCGGCGCCGAACGTGAGATGTGGGTTGGGGGTGCGCCCGACGTCCATGAGGTCGGCCTGCTCCCAGGCGCGTTCGTCCCGGTTGGCCGCGGCCATGCTGCATACGACCGTTGTGCCGCGCGGGACGGTGCCGCCGGAGAGCTCGACGTCCTCGTGGGCGTAGCGCAGCATCCCGAAGCCGCTGCCGTTCGGGTCGAAGCGCAGCAGCTCCTCCACGGCGGAGCGGATCAGCGTCGGGTCCTCGACCAGTCGCTCCCAGCGGCTGCGGACGGACAGCAGATGCGCCGTCATCATGGCGATGAACCCGGCCGTCGTCTCGTGGCCGGCCAGCAGCAGGGCCTGGCCGGTGGCCACCAGGCCCGCCTCGGACATCGGTTCGCCCTCGGTGTCCTCCGCGTCCATGAGCCGGCTGAGGAGGTCGTCCCCGGGCGCTTCGCGTTTGCCGGCGATGAGGGCCGACATGTAGCCGGCGAAGTCCCGGTGTGCGGCTTCGGTCTCCTCGCGGGTGTACTTCGTCATGTTGAGGAAGGTGTCGGACCACGCCTTGAAGCGGTCCCGGTCGCTCTCGGGCACCCCGAGCATCGTGCAGATGACGTAGACCGGCAGGGGGAGGGCGAGATGGCTGACCACGTCTGCGGGGCCGCCGTGTTCGATCATGGTGTCGACGAGCCGGTCGGTCATCTCTTCCATGCGCGGTTTCAGCGCCGCCATCCGTTTCGCGGTGAACCACTTGCCCACCATCCGGCGCCAGCGTTCGTGACCCTCGTCGTTCAGGGTCCGTGCCATCGGGCTGCTGAAGATGCCTTCGGCGTCACCGGCCGTGATCCGCGCGGCGTCCGGACGGGCGAGGCCCTCACGGGTGAGCCGGGGATCGGCCAGGGCGGTGCGTACGTCGTCGTAGCGAGTCAGCAGCACCGCAGGGTCGCCGCTCGGAAAGGTCACGTCCGCCACCGGGCACTTCTTCCGGAGTTCGGCCCACTCCCCCGGCGGCTCCAGGGCCGTTGGAGAGACGACCGGGTAGTCCAGCGGACCTGAATCCTGTGTCTCGCTCATGCCAGCCTCCTTGAGTCCGGGTTCTCGATCACTAGACACCAGGCCTCGAACTAAATCAATCGACTGACTTAATCGAGGTGGCAGGGTGACCGGAAAACATGTGCGGGGAGGCCCTGAGACGCACTGTTCAGATGGCGCAGAAGCGTGGTGTCCGGCAGCCGCGACGGCTGCCGGACCGTCAGCGAATCAGGTGACTGCCGCTCACGTCGCGTAGACCTTGAGGCCGGAGAGCTGCACGGGCGCTAATAGCCGTGAAGGTCAGCCGCACATAGCGGGTGGTGGAGGCCGACGGCAGGGCGAGGGTGGCGGAGTTGCCGCTCCCCGGGTCGAACCGGCCGCCCGACGCGGCGAGCGGCCGGCCGGAGGCGGCACTGTCGGTTCCGCCGTCGACCACGACCGTCCGGGCACGGGAGTCCCGGCTGCTGGACGGCGGCGGCGTGAGCACGATCCGCCGGACTACGGGACAGCCCTTGGGCCGGATCGACCGGGATCCACTGCGGGAAGGCGCCGTTCGCCGACTCCCCGTAGCCGTCCCGGTCGTCGTCCACCTCGTTACCCGAGCCGTAGGAGTGGGTGTGGCCCGCTCCCCAGCGTCGGCCGGTCGGTGGGCGTATCGACTCCCCCTGAGGTCGTCGGCGGGGTGGGGCGGCCATCGGTGAGGGCGATCTGCCCCTTGAGCATTCGCCCGCCGTCGCCGGTCAGCCGCAGGTAGTAGTCGGACGAGCATGCGGTGCCGTCCTCGTCCAGTGCCAGGAACCCCGAACCTGCCGGTGACCAGGCCTGGGACTCGGCGGTCTTGGCTATCTGGTTGCCCTCGTTGTACTCGTCGAACATCGATATGTAGATGCCCTGCACCCCGGCCCGGCACATGTTGTAGAACTGCCGCCACATGAAGTCGCCGTGCGCGCGCTGACGGCCCGAGACATCGCCGGGCAGCACGCATGGCTGGTAGTCGATGCCGTGATCGGCACAGTCCGCCTCGTCGCCGACCGTGTAGGTGGAGTAGGCGTGGTCGGAGTCACCCGCGTTGCCGATCGCGCCGACCATCCACGGAGAGAGCATGTGGAAGGCGTGGTAGACGTCCGTGTACCCGGTGCGCGTTCCCGCGCCGCCCGTACGCCACTCGCGCGGCACCCCTCCGATGACGTAACAGCCCTGCGCCTTGAACCAGTTGATGACGTCCAGGCACTCATCGACGGAGAACGGGTGGTTGGTGTCGTTGAAGCCGAAGCCCCAGATGCACACCACCGGGCGCCCGTTCTGCATGGCGTACTGCGGCGAGGCCGTGTGCGCCTTCATCTTGTCCGTCCAGTCGGCCTTGATCTCCGACTGCATGCCGGTCCAGCCGGTGACGTCGTACATCACGTAGAACTTCACGTCGTGCGCTTCGGCGGCGGACCGCACCTTCGTGGCCATCGCGTCGCGCGTCGGGCCCTCTCCGCCGGTCGGGTTGAAGCGCTGGAGCGCGGCGGTGTCGATTCCGTACTGCCGCATCCACAGGAAGTGGGTGTCGACGGTCTGCTGGTCGTAGGAGGAGAACAGCGTCGCGGGCTGCCCGTTGCCGAGGTTGTCGTAGCCCGTCGGGTAGCCGTGCGCGTACTCCCGCATGTCGGGCCAGCACTTGATGCCGGTGTTCGACGGGGACGGCGGCCGGCTCCAGTCCTGGGTCCAGTGCCACCAGCCGTTGATCGGGGCGCCGTCGCCGGTGCAGGCGAACCAGCCCTGATAGCCGACGGTGACCTTCCCCACCACGTCGCCCGGCGGGCTGCCTGCGGCCACCGCAGCCTTCGCGAGGGCGGTCTGCGTGCCGCCCATGACCGTCGCCGCGGTGACCGTGATCGCGGCTTGCGCAAATGTCCGGCGCGTGACACCCATCTGGAACTCCTCCGAATAGGCCAACTCCGGCCGTATGACGCCTGCTTGGGCAGACGGCGAGCCGGGGTTCTGCTGCGGGGATCGTAACGGCGGGGTTACATGCGAGCAATGATGCGCGCCAATAACGAAATATTTTGTGCAGCAGACGCAAGAAACGAATCATCTACGGGGAAGGAGCCACCACGGCTACGTGAGGGCGCTTCCAGGGCGCCGGGGCGGAGCACCGGCGCCCGTCTGCGATGCCCGGGGCGTGCCTGATCCCGGGCACCGTACGAGTCCGGCGGCCTCGCGTTCACGGGCCGCGGGCGCCCTCGCTACAGCCACATGTCGTGGCCGATCCGGCCGGCCTCCCCCGCCCCGGGCACGGACAGGAGCTCGGCGTGCGGGGCGTGGGCCGACGCCGACACGACCAGTGTGTGAGGACCGGGCCGCAGCCCTCCGACGCGGTAACGGCCCGACTGCACGGACCCTGCCGCGACCCGCTTCCCGCGTCCGTTGATCACAGTGATCCATCCGGCGCAGCCCGCGGGGTGCCGGTCGCACCGGACGCTTCCGGTGACGGTGACTCCGCCGGGAGGCGCGGCCGCCGGGGGCGGTGTCGCGGACACCGGCAAGCTCGTTTCCGTGCCGGGAATGTGAGTGGCCGCGACCGCGACCGTGGCGGGGGACGCGTCGGAGACGGCGGCATTCCGGGGCGGCCGCCGGGTGCCCCACTCCGCCAAGAATGCCTGTGTGCGTCGTTCCATCGGCGAGGTCACGACGTCCTGTGCAGCCGCGCTGCGCACGGTGAGCCCGCACTGCTCCGCGTACCCGGCCAGCGCCTCGTCGAGCGCGGCGAGCTCCCGCAGTGCCGAGCGGATGCGCGCGGCGCGGGGTCCCGGCGGTGCCATGTCCAGCTCCGCCTTCAGTTCCCGTACCAGTGGGCCCACCCGCTGCCAGGACTCCTCGGGCTCGCCGGTGGCCAGCGAGCGGTCCAGAGCCTGCAGCGAACCGGCCAGGACCGCGGTGATACGGGTGAACCGTTCGGCCTGCCGGGGCGCCAGGTCGATATCGATGTCGGCCGCTGCCGCGAGGGCGCGGGCGTGGCCGGTTGCCGTGGTGAGCAGGGCGGTGCGATGGTCCGCGTCACGCCCGCGCACCCCGAGCGGCATCCTGACCAGCGGCCGGACCAGGCTCACGACCTGGAACAGGGCGGAGTCGACCGCGCGAGCCGCTCCGCGCAGCCGGACCGGGGCGTCGGGGTCCTCCCAGCGCAGGGCCAGCTGCGAGACGAGGCCGTCCACGGCGGACACGTAGCCGCGCTCCGCCTCCCGCGTGATCCTGCGGCCGGACAGCGGGAAGATCAGTGCCGCGCACAGGGTCGCGATCAGTATGCCGAGACCGTTGTCCAGCAGCCGTTCGCCGAGCAGGTGGTCCATCCCGGCGTCGGGCGTCGTCAGTCCGTACAGCTGCACGAGTGCGACGACCAGGCCCACGACCCAGAGCGCGTAGGCACGCTGCATTCCCCACGCGCCGAGCGTGATCCCCGCGACGATGATCGTGAGCATCACGTAGACGTGACCGTGGCCCACCAGGTGGAGCAGAGCGATGCCGATCACCGCGCCGCCCACGGTACCGGCCATGCGGTGGCCGAATTTGCGCAACCGCTCGTGGGTCGTGTTCGTACCGAAGAGGGTGATCATCACGCCGACCAGACCCCAGTAGAAGCGCTGCGGGTCCACGGCGTCGGTGATCGGGCAGACGATGGCGGCGGCGATCCCCGCATGCAGCGGTGCGCGCACGAAGGGGACGGCCCGCCGCCAGCTCGTCTCCGTTCCCGCCGCGAGCACGCGCCGCGTCGCCGCGGCGGATCCGGCGGGACGGTCGCGCTCCAGGGCGACGGTCGGCTGGAAGGGGACCTTCGCCGGTGACTGCGGGGAGCTCCAGCCCAGCGCGAGCCATTGGGAGAGCGAGCCGGCCAGCGAGTCGAGCAGGTGGGCCACGCGGTAGGCGGGTTCCACGGTTTCCGCCTGCCGGCTTCCGGTACCGGGGCGGTGCGGCACGGCATCGGCCTGCTGGCGGATGATCTCGGCTGCGGGGCGCAGCCCCTGGGCACTGCCGAGGGGGGTGTCCCGCGCGACGACGAGTCCCACCACCAGCGCCTCACGCAGGTGCGCGGGCACCTCGAGCCCGGTCAGGTCCTGGACGGCCCGGCCTATCCCCCGCAGGGCGAGTTCCGCGTCGAAGAGGTGGCGGTGGAGAAGCTCGGCCATGTCGGGGTCGGCCGCGACCTCCGGCTGAGCGAGCCGTCCGTCGATGGTGACGGTGGTGACGTTGAGACGGCGCAGAGCGCGCGTCATGCGGCGTACGGCACGTTCCTGGTCGGCGTCGGGGTCCAGCGCCTCGATGGCCGCGTCCGCGACCCGGCGGGCTTCCACGACGAAGGCGCGCTGGGTGCGCAGCAGGTCCTCGCGCGGCATCGGGTAGCACAACAGCAGCCGGGTCACGAGCACCGCTGTGGCGGACACCAGGGCGACGAGCAGCGCCTTGCCCGACATCCCCGCGGGGATGTTCGCCATCATGCCGACCATCAGCCCGTTGAAGAGCATCATGCCCGTGAGCAGGTACAGCTGACCGAATCGGGCAAGGAAGAACGTCAGGGCCAGCGCACCGACCATCAGCCCGATCTCCAGGCGGCGGTCGTCGTGCAGCTCGGCGGCCAGCCACAGGACGGCGGCGTAGGGGAACGGCATCCACAGGATGGCCCGGGCGAGCCGCTGCCAGGTGTTCTCGGCCACGGCGAAGGCGCTCATCAGGCCCATCATCCCGCCGACCATCATGCCGATCATGGCCGGGATGTCGAGGGCCCTCGCCATCCCGTAGCCGACCGCGAGGGAGGTCACCATGGCAACCAACGTGCGCCATCCCGACTGCAGCTGCCCGAGGCCGGGATCTGCCGCGAGCACCCAGTCCCAGCGCCGCCGGGGCCCGCCCACCCGACGCGGCGCAACGGCGCGCGGAACGCCTGTCCCGGGTACGGGGGTGTGCACAACGCCCTCCACAGATGCGGGGGGACGCGGAACTTCTGCGGGGGTGCCGGTGGGTGGTGCGGGCGCTGCTCGGTCCGACGCCGTCCCTGACGGCGCGGTGCCTGGGCTGGTCAACTGGTCTCCGATTCCATCGCGTTCAGCAAAGTGGTGAGGGCGTCGCGAGCGGCGGCCACGGCGCGCTCGGAGTCCTCGACGCCGGCGTCGAGGCCCCTCAGGAGCGCTGCGGCCATCCGCCGGCGCGCCTCTTCGAGCAGGTCCCGGCCGGCCGGTGTCAGGGTCGCCTCAACGACACGCCGGTCGGGTGCGCAGCGTTCGCGCGAGGCCAGGCCGCGCTCTTCGAGGCTCTGGAGAACCACGGTCACGCGCGGTTGCGCCATACCCGTGTACGCCGCGAGGGCGGTCACCCGTCGGGGGCCGTCCTCCAGCGCGTCCAGTACGGCCGCCTGGCTGCGGGTGAGCCCGAAATCACCCGTCCGGAAAAGTGTCTGCGCCAGTCGCCCGATACCTCTCAGGAGGCCCCGGGCGGCGCTCTCGATGCGCTGCTCGTCGGTGAGACCTGAAGACGGTGACGATTGATGCATATTGCAATTATATATATGTCAAGAGGGGCCCGGAACCATGCGCGGGCAAAATGCCCGGGCTCGTCCGGTCCGCCCCGGAAGACCGGCCGGAACGGCACGTACCGCATGGCCGAGGCGTCGGTCATGCGGTACGTGTACGTGTCACCCATGCGGTACGAGGGGTGACGGCAGCCGGGCATGCCCGGCCCCCGTGGCTCAGGACCGGGAAGTCCCCGGTTCCGTGAGACGGCGCAGCGCGCGCACGAGAGCCCCGACGCCGGACCCGGCCTTGGAGCGGGGGCACCCGACGTTGAGCCGGACCCGGCCCGGGGAGCCGTACGCGGCCCCCGGCATGATGGCCACTGCCTCCACCTCGACGAGCTCACGCTGCAGCGCGTCGTCGTCGACACCGAGCGGCCGCAGATCGATCCAGGCGAGATACCCGGCCTGCGGGGGCTCCCAGCCGAGCTGCGGGAACTCCGCGCGCAGCCGGTCGGCGACCATGGTCAGATTGCCCGCCAGATACGTGAGAAGGGCGTCCAGCCACGGCCCCCCTTCCCGGTACGCGGCGATGTGCCCGACCAGTGACAGCACGGCCGGAGAGGAGAGACCGTCCGCGTCCTTGAGCTGCCGCAGATAGGCGTCACGCGACTCGGCGTCGCCGATGATCCCGTAACTTCCGGTCAGCGCAGGAATGTTGAACGATTTCGAGGCCGAGGTGACCACAGCCCACCGGCCGTCGCCGCCATGCCGGGCCCAGGGGCGGTGGACGTGCGGGGCGTGGGCGAGGTCGGAGTGGATCTCGTCGCTGATCACGGCCACGTCGTACCGCGCGCACAGCCGGGCCATCCGGTCCAGCTCGTCGGCCGACCAGACCCTGCCCGTCGGATTGTGCGGCGAGCACAGCAGCAGAACGGCGGTGTCGGGCAGCGCCAGAAGCCGCTCCAGCTCCGCCCAGTCGTCCAGCGGGCACTCCCGGAGCTGCCGCCCGTGGGCGGCCACCGTCCTGGGGAACGCGTCGTACATGGGCGTGTGCGCGACCACGCCGTCGCCGGGCTCCGACCACAGACGCAGCAGCTGCGAGATCTGGTAGACGACGGAGGGCGCGTAGACGATCGACTCCGGATCCACGGCCGTCGCATGCCGGGAGGCGTACCAATGGACGATCGCGGAGAGGAAGTCCTTCTGTCGCCACCGCGAATAGCCGAGCACACCGTGACCGAGGCGGTCGCGGAGCGCGGCCAGGATCTCCGGGGCGGTCTCGAAGTCCATGTCGGAGATCGTGAACGGCAGGAGATCCGGCACTCCGAAGCGGTCCTCTACGTAGTCCCACTGCGTGCACCAGGTGCCGTGGCGGTCCACGGGGGTGTCGAAGCCGTACGGTGCGGGCTGCTGGGCCGGCCCGGACGAGCCGGGAAGGTGGAGGGTCATGGTCAGCCCACCGGGACCATGGTGGCGATGGCGTCCTTCACCGACTGGACCTGCGGCCCGATGATGACCTGCACGTTGTGGCCGTCGAGCTTGATGACCCCCACGGCACCGAGCTTCTTCAGCCGTGCCTCGTCGACCCGTCCCGCGTCCTGCACCGTCATGCGCAGGCGTGTGATGCAGTTGTCCAGGGACTGGATGTTCTCGGCGCCGCCGATCGCGGCGAGGATGGCGACGGCGTCGTACTTCCCCGCGACCAGCACGCGTGCGGGCTCTGCCGCCCCGTCCGGGGCGGCGGCCTCGACGTCCTCGTCCTCCGGCTCCGTCTCCTCCTCACGGCCCGGGGTCTTCAGGTCGAAGCGGGTGATCGCCCAGCGGAAGAGGAAGTAGTACACGGCGAACCAGACCGCCGCGATCACGGGTATCAGGTACCACTTGGTCGTCGAGCCCTGGAGGACTCCGAAGACCAGCCAGTCGATGACGTTGCCGTCGGTGTTCCCGATGAAGACGCCGAGCACGGCCGCCGTGAGGAAGCCGAGTCCCACGAGGACCGCGTGGATGGCGTACAGCCACGGCGCGACGAACAGGAACAGGAACTCCAGGGGCTCGGTGATCCCGCCGACCACGCAGGCCACCACGCCGGACACGAGCAGAGCCTTGATCTCCGGGCGCATCTTCTTGTTCGCGCAGTGGTACATCGCGAGCGCGGCGCCCGGCAGCCCGCCGAGGTAGGACGCCATCTTGCCCTGGGAGAGGAAGTGGGTCGCCTCGGTGACGGAGGCATTCGGCGCGGCGGAGCAGTCCAGGTGCGCGTAGAACATGTTCAGGGCGCCGGAGACGTTGTCGCCGCAGACGGTGCCCGAACCGCCGACGTCGGTGAACCGGAACATGGCCACGAGGATGTGGTGCAGCCCGATCGGCCGCAGCAGCACCTCACCCATGCCGAAGAAGAACGGCCCGAAGACACCGGTGTGCCCGATGCCGCGGCCCACGGCGGTGATCCAGCCGTTGAAGGTCGGCCAGACCAGCGGGATGAGCAGACCGAGCACGCTCAGGGCGAGTGCCGAGACGATCGGGACGAAGCGCAGCCCACCGAAGAAGGCCAGTGCGTCAGGCATCCGCTGGGCACGAAAGCGCTGGTGGAGGAGGCTGACAACGATGCCGACGACCACGGCTCCGAGGAGTCCGGTATCGATGGACTGCACGCCCAGCACGTCAGCTATCCCGTAGTGCTGGATCGCCTTCTCGTCCTCGAAATCGACGCCCTTGGCGGTGAGGTAGAAGTTCACCGCCAGATTCATGGCGGCGAAGCCGACGAAGCCCGAGAAGGCCGCCACCCCCTTGTCCTCGCGGGCGAGACCGAGCGGGATCGCCATCGCGAAGAGGACGGGCAGGAAGGTGAAGGCGACCAGCCCCGTGTTGGCCATCCAGGTGAAGACGAGGTGGAAGCCCTCGGCCTTGAGGAAGGGGAGGTTGTCGGTGACGGCCTCGCTGGAGAGGGACGAGCCGATGCCCAGGATGATGCCGCAGAACGCGAGCAGGGCCACCGGGAGCATGAACGTCTTGCCGAGCCCCTGGAGAAACTCCCAGAGTGCGGCTTTGGTCTTCTGCATGTGTACGGAACCTTCGAGCCTGGGGGGACTGCCCCCGGCGCTCGCCGTGGAAATGCGGGGGCCACGGATGATCGAGCGGCGGAAGACATGATGAGGGGAGTTCCGGCCGTCCTCGCACGGTGTACCCGGGGATCGCCCGGTGAGCAGCGCCAGGCAGGGCCGTTCCGCCGCAGGGATCACATCACAGCAGGTCGACGACTGTCCATGGAGGCTCAGGGGTACGGGCCCGGCGCCGGACGCGGACGGTTCGGCATACTCGGGGAACGCGCTGTCACGCTCCGTGACCCATGCCACTCGTACGCCTGCGCATCTGGTGTTTGTTGCCGCGTCGGTGGGTAAGGGGCTCTGTGATCGTCGGAGACAATCCGGTGGATAGTTCGGATAAGCACAGGAAGAGGAGGGTTCGATGTCATCGAAGCGACGTCGTAAGAAGAAGGCCCGCCGCAAGAACGGCGCGAACCACGGCAGCCGTCCGCAGACCTGAGGGCACGCCGATTCATCGGGGGGTGGCACGCGCCACCCCCCGAACGCGTTCCCGGCACATGGCGCGGCGCCCGTGCGGATGGTGTTCGGGGACGATCCCGGGACCGGTGGGCGCACAGGCTCGCGACGCCCGCGGTGTTCAGTCGCGCACCGCGGTGAGCCTGACCCCTTCGAGGCGCTCGGGGCGCAGCAGCACCGGACCGAGCAGACCGGACGCCTGCGGGTCGCCGTGCTCGTTGGCACCGGTGTTGGTGACGCGCACCCGCAGTACGTTGTCCCCTTTGCGCAGGGGACCGGTGACATCGAGCCGGTGCGGCGCCCACAGCCGGGGCGGCAGTTCGACGCCGTTCACGGTGACCTGTGCGACGTCACGCACCTCCCCGAGGTCGAGCGTCCAGATCCGGTCGGCCAGATCCTTGGCTTCGAGGGTGAACCGGCGCTCGTAGAACGCCGATCCGGAATACGAGGCGTCCAGGACCGTCCAGGATCCGAGCGGGCGGTCGGCGCTCTGCGCACCGTCGGCGTCGAAGCGGAAGCTCCAGTCACCGTCGAGGGGCACCGCCGTCAGCGGATCGGTGACGGCGAGGGTTCCGGCCAACCGGTGGCTGCCCTCCTGAGCGACCACCCGTACGGTTCTGGGCGTCGACACCCGCACGGTGGCGGTGCCGCCGTTTCCCTTGACCGCCAGGCTCTCAACCGGTGCGTTCGACTCGACCGCGTGCGCGGGACCGCCGCGGAGCGCACGCCGGAAGACCACCAGGACCACACTCTTCGACTCCAGCCGCAGCGAGACCGCGGTGCCCGCGCCGGATCTGCCCGCGAACGGCGCCGCGCGCCAGACCCCGGCCGGGACCGTCTTCCCGGTGTCCGGGTCGCACAGGTACGGCGCGCCGAGTGCCGGGAAGGTCGCGGTGACCTCGACCGCGCCGGCGTGCTCGTTGCCGAGCAGGAACGACCGCTCCCCGTCACGCTCCAGCCGCAGCACCCGCACCTCGGGAGTCGGCGGCGACAGCGTCACAGCGGCGCCGCCCGCCGCCACGACCTGGGCAGCGGCCTCCGCGACGTCCTTCACCCGGTGCGCGCGGGAAGCGCGCTTGCCGGCGAACAGCTTCGCCAGCGCGTTCGTCAGGTCCTTGTCGCGGCCTTCCGGCTCCTGGGCCGGCAGCTCACCGACCGCCACCAGCACGCCACCGCCATCCACGAACCGGGTGAGTGCGACGGCCGCGCCGAGCGAGAGCATCGGCGTCGTCGGCAGCACGAGGACGCCGTACCGCTGCCGTCCTACGACCAGGTCCCCACCGTGCGACCGCGCGTGCTCGATCAGCGCCGGATCGGCGGTGAGCGCGCCCTCGTCGACGAAGTCGAAGTCGATCTGACTGTCCTCCAGCGCGTGCACCGCACCGGTGAACGCGCTGTCGATCACGGTCTGCTCCGGGTGGTCCTGGAAGGATTCCGCGGCGCGCTGCGGCTGGAGCAGCGCGGTACGGGCCGCGGGCGTGGCGCGCGCCGCCTCCACCAGCCGCCCGATCCACTCGTTCAGCGGCGACGACAGGTCCCACCACGGGTTGACCGGCTGGAACGGCGGCGCGAAGACGATGTTGTCAGCGTCCGAGAAACGGGCGTGCAGCAGCACCTTGTTGATGCCGCGGACGACGAACGCCCCGATCACCTCCCGGGTGAACGCCGGAGTGACCTGCCAGCCGGCGGCGCCCATCGCCTCCAGGTAGACGCGCTCGCGTCCGACCTGGTGGGCTGCGCTGGCCGGCCCGCGCGGCAGGATCCGGTGGTACCCCTTCTGGTAGTGGTCGGCGATGAGGTCGGTACCCGGCACCTGGGCCCACTGGTGTGCCGTGTTGAGGTTGCCGGTGCTCCTGAGCTGCTCCGCGGGGCCGTACTCGTCCCACAGCGGGTTGGAGATCAGGTCCAGCCCGTGGTCCCCCATCCAGGTGCTGATGCCCTTGTAGTACGCCGACGAGAATCGGTTGGAGACGGCGCGCCAGAACACACCGCGCAGGGCGCGCCCCTGCTCGCCCAGGTCGTCGTGGACCGCGGAGAGAACGATGCCCAGGCCCGCCTTCCCGCCCAGTCGGCGCACCTCACCGGCCAGACTCGCCGACCACGGCACCTGGCCCCATTCGGCATCGGCGGACACGATGAAGGGCTCGTCGTCGGCGAAGCCGAGCAGCACACGGCCGACGGCCCACGGGAATCTGCGGACGTACTCGCCCGGGACCATGTCCATGAACAGGCCCACGGCTTCGTCGTCCAGCAGGTCGAGGTAGTTGCGGCGGCTTCCGCCGGTGTCGGCCAACAGCCGGGACGTGAAGACGTCCACCTGCCACTGTCCTGCCGGAGCCGTCCAGGTGCCGCCGTTGCGTGCGGCGTCCGTGAGGTCGATCATCTGCGGGACGACGGATCCGCCCGCACCGACCGGACGGGCCGAGGCCGCGAAAGCGGACCCGAGGTCGTCGGGCGTCACGAAGTCGTCCACAGCGGAGTCGGAATCGAAGGTGCCGGCGAACAACTGCCTGCCGTCCGCCCCGACTACGGTCAGACCGTCCCAGGAGGAATGCTGCGTCGCCGTAGCGCGCAGTCCGACCGTGCCGGTGGCGAAGGCCGTGTCGGAGACCGGCGCGGACTCGGCCCCGTCGAGCGAGGTGACGATGTTCGCGCCCTGTACGGCCACTTGGAGTCGGTGGTCCGCCCCGGCGTCGAAGCCGGTGACTGCGGTGCCCGGCCGGAGCAGCGCGAAATCGCCGTCCGTCTGGCGGTACACGTCGACGCCGCCGTCGCTTCGCAGATCGGCGAGGTAGCCGTTCTTCGCGTCGGAGCAGCGCACCAGCAGTCCGGCGGCGCCTGAGTCGATACGGACGGTACCGGTGACGGTGCAGTCCGCCCAGTCGGCCCCCTCCTTCAGGACACGCACGCCGTCGAACGCGGCGGCGTCCACCACCAGTCGGCCGTCCGCCACGCTCAGCGCCCGGCCCGCCAGCGGGACGGTCGCGCCCGCGGCGACCCGCATGCTGCTGCGCTGCACACTCTTGGCCCGCAGGTGGGGGCGGGGCGGGTAGGTGCGGTCGCCGACTCTGCCGCCGTTCACCGCGAAGCCGCCGGCCCGGCCGCTGGGGAAGAAGTCGTCGTTGAACAGCCATATATGCATGTGGTGGCGGTCGGCCTCGCGGAGGGTGTGCTCCACGATGTCGAACCACTCCTCGGTGAAGAAGGCCGGTTTCAGGGCGGTGGTGTCGAACGGGAAGACCAGCACCTCGGTCACGCCCTTGGCGCGCATGTCCGCAAGGGTCGTGTCCACCAGGTCCGTGGTGACGGTGCCGTTCCAGAACCACAGGATGAGCGGCATGCTGTCGCCGGCCGGATGGGCGAACCGCTCAGCCGAGAAGGACTGGTGACCTGTCGGCCCGGCGGCGTAGGCGGGCTGCCAGAAGCTGGTGGTGGCGCCGGCCGCCGCCGCAGCCGCCGCGATCTGCAGCAGCCGTCGGCGCGAGACCGGGGCGTGGCGGCCCTGCCCCGTGACGTCGGCACCCCGCGTATCCCCGGGAGGAGCGGCGCCATCGGTCGCCGCGCGAACACCGTCGTTCATCAAAACCCCCTCGCAGAGTGGCTGCGACGCCAACAGGCCTGCGGGACGCGGCTGTCACCGGCGCGCCCCGGGCCGTGCCGCCCGGGGAGATGAATTGTTTCAATCAAGCCGTGGCGGACGCTATGACAGGTGGCCGACCAGCGTCAATGGTCGTGTCGCGATCTGCCGCATCCTCTACTGGATGGCCAGTTCAGGTGGCCACAAGTCGAGGTGCCGGGATGTCACAAGAATGGAACGCGCGGAGCGTGACCGGATTGAACGATTCAATTCACCGGAAACGGCAGGAGTCACGGCAGGCTCCGCGGACGATGCCGAGCGGGCCCGGGACGATACATCACCCCGGGCCCGCCGCACTGCCGCTTACCACCTACCGCCGGGTGACCGACCGGATCCAGTCGAGTTGCCGGGAGATCTCCCCCGCCCCGGCCATGCGTTCCCGGTCGGAGCCGGAAAAGACCCCCAGGAGGGTTTCGGCACCCTGCGGGGCGATACTCATCACCGGGCCGCCGGAGTCCCCGCCTGCGGGAATCCCGGACACCTTCTCCATGCAGAAGTCCGGACCGTCAGGCACGGCGAAGCCCTGGCACCGGGCGGCATCCGCCCGTACGACCCGCAGATCCGAACGCTTGAGGACCGGGGACTGACAGGCGTTCTCGTCCCCGGTGCACGTAGCACCCCACCCGTACTGCCGCACAACCTGACCTGCCCGGGCGCCGCCTGTGGCCAGGCGCGCCGTGCGGACCTTCATCGGCGTGACCTTGATGAGCATCATGTCGGCCTTCGCGCTTCCCACCCGCGCCCCGGGCACCGGGCGGACCGTGGTGCCCTTCCGCACGTCGAGGCTGCCGACCCGGAATGAAATCCGCTTGTCCGCGACCGACTGCGCCTGCTCGAAGAAGCAGTGCGATGCACTGATGATCCACTGCCGCGTAACCGCCGTCCCGGTACACACCGGTTTGCCGTCGATGAGCATGCGCACCGCCCATGGACCGTACGCACTCTTCGACCCCCCGATGACGGCGGAGGCCGGCGCGGATGACATCACCGCACCCGTCACCAGCAGCAGGGCGGTCAGCAGTAACGCACGCATTCGACACACCATCCGGAACAGCTCCTCTCGTCGGGCCATGGGCCGTACGCGTGGTCAGATATCGCTCTGGAACAAAAGGTTCCGAATCCGGCACAGGTTCATCCGATGGAACCGGCATCGGGGCCCGGCGCGTAGGGTGCCCGAATGATCGAGGTACCGGAGGCGTTCGCGCGGAACACAGTCGGCCGAGAGGGCGAGCCCGGTGCGGCATGGCTCGCCGAACTGCCCGGGATCGTGGAAGTACTCCTGGGGCGTTGGGGATGCCGGACGGACGGCGAGGTCCTGCACGGCGGTGTCGGGGTCATCGTCCCGGTGCGCCGGCAGGACGGGGCGACCGCTGTGATGAAGGTGTCGTTTCCCCATCCTGGCAACGTCCATGAGCCGGACGCGTTCGTGGCCTGGGGCGGGCACGGAGCCGTCCTGCTCCATGAGCGGGACGACGAGCGTTTCGCGATGTTGCTGGAGCGGGTCAGGACGTCGACCCTGGCGGAGGTCGAGAGCAAAGACGAGGTGGTGACGGTCGCCGGGCTGATCAATCGCCGACTGGCCGTCCCCGCGCCGCCCGGCCTCCCCCGGCTGCGGGAGCAGGCCGATGCCTGGGAGGCGCAGCTGCGCGAGGATGCCGGGGAGCTGACGCACACCCTGCCGGGTTGCGTGGTGGACGCCGCCGTAGCGACCGTGCGCGAGTTGGGTCACGATCAGCCGGATGTCCTGGTCCATGGCGACCTGCACCCCCGGAACATCCTGCGCGCCGACCGTGAGCCCTGGCTGGCCGTCGACCCCAAGGGGTGTGCGGGGGATCCCGCTTACGACGGCGGCACCCTGCTCAAGTCACTTGCGGTGACGCTCGTCGAAGCGGACGACCTGCGCAAGGCTGTCCACCGGATCGTGGACGTCTTCGCGGAGGCTGCGGAGGTGGATCGCGAACGGGTGCGGCGCTGGGCCCAGTTCCATGCCGTACAGGCCGCGTTCTGGGGCCGGCGCCACGGGTTCCGAATCGCCCGCAGCGGGACACGACTGGAACGGCTCACCCACCTCATTGGTTCTGTAGCCGAGTTACTCACCGAACGCACCCGCTGAACGTTTCAGAACGGGCGCCGGAGTCTCAAACGGAGCCGCTGACCGTGAGCCGGATGTTGCTGATCCGCCCCATCCCGTCGAAGGAGACAACGGCAGCGTTCCCCGTCGGCAGATCGGCGATCAGCCGGTCGCCTTCCACGCGCTGCGGCACCCCGTGGTGCTCGAAGTACCCCGTGACGGCCTGTCGCGGCGAACGTCCGATGAGTGAGATCCCGGCCATGAGCACGCGCGGCAGGGCGACCGGATCGAGCTCGGCGCTCGGCACCTTCGGGTCGTCGGGCAGGAAGTACACCTGAGTGCCGGGCCCGGCGGACTGCCCGATGTACCCGGGAGCGTTGGCTACCCCCATCCCCGCGAAGGCCAGCATCTCGGCGGCCCGCCGAGGATCGTCGAACCCGGACAGATCGAGTTCCTCAGTGGTGAACTCCGCAATCCCGTGCGCCTGCCCGTACCGTGCCACCGCAGCGGACAACGCCACGACCTCAGTCCCACCGAGCCCCGGATTTGCCCAGCCCCACAGCCAGGACCCCCCTTCCGCGTCGTACGTCCCAAGGACACCAGCCCGTAGCTGCACGTCCCCCTGCCGGTACGAACACGTCGGCAGGTCCGCGCTCCACGGCGCCTCGGGCAGGAATTCCATGAGTGCTTCGAGCTGAGCGGTGCCCCAGACGGAGTGCCGTTCCGCCTCGAGCAGGAACTGGTCGCTGAATCCGCTTGTCATGATCACAAGCGTAGAGGGCGAGACCCACCGGCGGGTAGCCCGGGCCAACTCTGGTCCCACCCCACCGAATCGACCTCATGGTGAATCGATCAGTCGGCCCGGATCCCGGAGCCGGCTCCTGGCTGGACTCCAGCCGTCGGCCATGCGGCTGCTTCGGCCCGTGCCACGGCCTGCCGGTCCATCGCCAGCCAGACCCGGTCCCTGGTGACGGGCATCTCGGTGAAACGGATACCCGTGGCGTCGTACAGCGCGTTGGCGAAGGCGGGAGCCACCGGGTTGAAGGGGCTCTCGCTCATCGACTTGGCTCCGAGCGGGCCGATCGCGTCGGTCGTCTCCATGAAATGGACCTCCGTGCGCGGCACGTCGGCGTACTGCGGGAGCCGGTAGCGGCGGAAGGCCGCCGTGGTCACCCGGCCGCGTTCGTCGAGCCTGACGGTCTCGAAGAGTGTGGCGCCAAGTGCCTGCGCGACTCCGCCCTCGATCTGCCCCCGGCACTGCAACGGGTTCATCACCTTGCCGGCGTCAGCGGCGTGGACACTACGGAGGATCTTCATCTCGCCCGTGTCCGGGTCGACGGCGATCCGGAACCACTGGGCGTTGAAGGCCACCGAGCGCGGGCTGCCGCCCCAGTGGCCCTCCGCCGTGATCTCCTTCTGCGCTCCCGCAGCGTGGGCCGCCTCGTGGAGCTCCTTCAGTGTGACCGTCCGGCCGGCGCAGTCGATCGCATCGGTCCCGAGCGTGCACAGGTGCCGGGCCACACCGGTGTGCCGGGCCGCGAAGGTCCTGAGGCGGCCGGCCAGGGACTCCGCGGCGAGCAGGACCGCTTTGCCGGCGACGACCGTACCGGCCGATCCGAAGGCGCCGGTGTCGTGCCGGACGACGTCGGTGTCGGACTGGCGGATGGCGATCCGGTCGACGGTGGTGTTGAGGGCACCGGCGGTGATCTGCTTGTGGACGGTGGTGGTGCCGTTGCCGAACTCCGCTGTACCGACGGCGATGTCGTACGTCCCGTCCGTGAGCAGAGTGACGGTCGCATCGGCGTAATGGCCCCCGGGCGGCCCGGTGGCGATCATCGCCATGGCCGTGCCCTGGCCGGTCAGCCACCCCTCCGGAACGTCCTCCGTGCTCCGGTCCTCCGCGATGGCGTTGCGGACGATGGAGAGGCACTGGGCAAGGCCGTACGAGGCGATGTGCAGGTCCTCCTCCTCACCGATCGGGCTGACCATGTGGTCACCGGGGCCGATGATGTTCTTCTCCCGGAAGGCGAGCGGGTCCATGTCCAGACGGCGGGCCATCTCGTCCATGGCGGATTCGACGGCGAAGGTGACCTGGCCGAGACCGTAGCCCCGGAAGGCCCCCGCCGGAACGCCGTTGGTGTAGACGGAGAAGGCGTCGACCTTCTTGTGCGGGGCCCGGTAGACGGCGAAGGACTCGCCGACGCTGTGGAACATGACGGCGGGGCCGTGGTTGCCGTACGCACCGGTGTTGGAGACCACGCGCATCTGGATCGCGGTCAGGGTGCCGTCGGCGCGGGCACCCAGCTTGATGCCGATCGTGAAGGGGTGGCGGGTGGTGGCTCCGAAGAACTGCTCGGCGCGGGTGTATTCGAGCTTGACCGGGCGGCGCAGCCCCAGGGCGGCGAGGACGACGATGTCCTCGGTCAGCATCTCCTGTTTGCCGCCGAACCCGCCGCCCACCCGGCCGGCGACGACACGGACCTCGTCCTCGGGAAGACCGTAGAGGGCGCACAGCGCGCGTCGGGTCAGAAACGGCGTCTGGGTGCTGGAGCGCACGGTGAGCCGCTCGCCGGTCCCGTCCTCCTTCGGCTCGAAGTAGGCGACGCAGCCGTGGGTCTCCAGGCTGGCGTGCTGGACCCGCTGGGTGCGGAAGGTCTCCTCGTAGACGACCGCCGCTTCGGCGAACCCGTCGTCGACCGAGCCGATCTCACCGTGCACCTCGCCGGCCACGTTGTTCCCGACGCGGGCGATCCTCTCCTCCGGCCCCTTGCCGGCGTGGATGACGGGCGCTCCGGCACGCATGGCCTCCTCGGGGTCGGTGACGTACGGGAGTTGCTCGTAGGTCACCTCGATCCGCCGGCAGCCTTCCTCGGCCGCCTGCTCGCTGTCGGCGACGACGGCGGCGACGCGCTGGCCCACGTAGCGGACGGTTTCGTCGAGGACGCGGGTGTCGTCCGGGTCCTCGGTGGGGTGCTCGTGCCGGGCGCTGGAGTACAGGGTGGCAGGGGCGTCCCGATGGGTGAGGACTGCGTGGACACCCGGAACCCGCAGGGCCGCTGCGGTGTCGATGCCGACGATGCGGGCGTGCGGGTGCGGGGAGCGCAGCAGCTTCATGTGAAGCAGTCCGGGGACCTCGACGTCGAAGGTGTAGCGGGCGGCGCCCGTCACGACCTGGGGGCCCGCCGGAGCGCCGAGGCTCTTGCCCACCGCCTGCCCGGCGCACGGGCGTTCGGTGTGCCGCACGCCGTGGACGGCGTCCTCGATGGCGCGGTATCCCGTGCACCGGCAGATGTTGCCCTTGAACGCACGGGGGAGGTCATCCAGTTTGCCGTCGTCGTGGGCGGCGCCCTTCTCCTCTTCGAGGGCGGCCGTGGTCATCAGGAAGCCCGCTGTGCAGAAGCCGCACTGGAAGCCCTGGGCATCGAGGAACTTCTGCTGCACGGGGTGGAGTTCGCCGTCCTTGCGGGCCAGGCCCTCCACGGTGGTCACGGACTGGCCCTCGGCACGTACGGCCGGGTAGAGGCAGCTGTGCACCGGCTCACCGTCCACATGGGCCGTGCAGGCTCCGCAGTCCCCGGCGTCGCACCCCTTCTTCACCCCGAACCAGCCGCGCTCACGCAGGTAGGTACGCAGACACTGACCGGCGCGGGGCTCGGCGCCGAAGGGCCGGCCGTTGACCTGGATACTGAAACTCATCGCACACCGTCCTGGGTGAGAGCGCGCCGGACCTGCTCGGCAAGGTGGAAGGCCATGTGCCGCCGCCATTCGGGCAGGCCGTGGATGTCGTCGAACCAGTCCCGGTCGTCGACGGCGGACTCGATCGCGCGGCGCAGCTCCGACCGGCCGGGCGGCAGAGCGGACCAGAGGCGGATCGGGCGCCGGGTCGCGGCCGTGATGGTCACGGCCAGCGAACCGTCCAGGGGGTCCAGCGTCCCGATCACGAGGGCACCCGAGCGCCCGAGGCCGTAGAGCGACGCCTGCCGGAATGCGGTGCGGCACCTCATCGAGCGCGCGGGAACGGTCACCGAACGCAGCAGCTCGCCCTCGGCGAGGTCCTTGACGCCGGCTCCGGTGACGAAGTCCGCCGTCCTCACCCGCCGCAGCGAGCCGTCCTGAGCCTGGAGCAGGCACTCGCCGTCGAGGGCCGCGGTGAGGGAGATCATCGGGCCGGCGGGCAGGCCGTTGCAGAGGTTTCCGCCGACGGTCGCCATGTTCCAGATCTTGAACGAGGCGAGAAAGGCCCGGCAGCACTGTTCGATGAGCGGGGCGGCCGCCGCGTCGAGCGTCCTCCCGAATCTGGACAGCTGCGCGATCGTGCACGTCGCCGCGATCTCCACCGACCCGTCGGGCCGCGTACGGACCGGCTCCCAGCCCATCCGGCTCAGGTCCACCAACCGCCGCAGATGCGGCTGGGGTTCGGAGAACAGGTACGTTCCGCCGCCGAGCCAGGCGTCGCCCGGGCGCCAGGGCTCACGGCGGCGCGCATCTCGCACGTCGAGAACTGTGTTCAGATCCATGTCTCCCCCGTCTTCGGCCGCTGCTTCCTGGCCAGTGAAGCCGGGCCGCAGGCCGGAAACGACTGGTGCGCCGCACGGAATACCGTCGGCCCGGCCGACCGCACCTTGGTGAATCAGCCAAGCGGCACCCCCCTCGCAGTCCTCGCATGAGCCATGTTCTGGCCCTTATACGGCTTGTGAATATGAGATATCGAGGCGCCGAGGTGAGCGGCTGCCCAGGGCATGGCGGCAGACATGCACGGACACGCGCGCGTCAGATGTCCGGCTGCACCCGAACCCGACTGCCGCACCCGTTCCACGTCCGGGCGAGCGACACCGCGTGTACGGCGGCGACGGCCGGGCACCTGGCGGATATTGGACTCTCAGCGGTCCCGCAGTGTGCGCCCGCTCCGACCAGGAGGTAGCCGCCGTGACAACCCCCGCCGCATCGGACGAACCTTCCGACGAGACCGCGGCGCCGGGCGATTCCGGGCTCGGACTCATCACGACAGCCGTGCCGGCGCGACTGGACCGGCTGCCGTGGTCACGCTGGCACTGGATGATCGTCATCGGCCTCGGCACTGTCTGGATTCTGGACGGCCTCGAAGTGACGACGGTCGGTAACATCGCGGGCCGGCTGTCGGAGGAGGGGTCGGGGCTGGCCATCACGTCCGCACAGGTCACCGGCCTTGCCGCGGCCCTGTATGTGGCGGGTGCGTGTGCGGGCGCACTGTTCTTCGGCTGGCTCACCGACCGGTTCGGCCGCAAGAAGCTGTTCATGGTGACGCTCGCGGTCTACCTCGCCGCGACCGCGATGACCGCTCTGTCCTTCAGTGCGTGGTGGTTCTTCCTCTTCCGCTTCCTCACCGGTTTCGGCATCGGCGGGGAGTACGCGGCCATCAACTCGGCGATCGACGAGCTGATCCCCTCGAAGTACCGGGGCCGGGTCGACCTCATCATCAACGGCAGCTACTGGCTGGGGGCGGTCGGCGGGGCACTGCTTTCGATCGTCATGCTCAACACGGACTACTTCCCCAAGGACCTCGGCTGGCGGCTCACCTTCGCCCTCGGCGTCGTCCTCGGTCTCGTGATCCTGCTCGTACGGCGGCATGTGCCGGAGAGCCCGCGGTGGCAGTTCATCCATGGACACGGGGAGGACGCCGACAAGCTCGTCGGCTCCGTCGAGCGCGAGATCGAGGAGGAGAAACACGAGAAGCTGCCGCCGCCGGCCGGTGAGATCACGATCCATGAGCGCAAGAGCATCGGCTTCGGCCTCATCGCGAAGACCGTCTTCCGCAGCTATCCCAAGCGTGCGGTGCTCGGACTGTCCCTCTTCATCGGCCAGGCCTTCCTCTACAACGCGATCACCTTCGGCTTCGGCGCGATCCTCACCACGTTCTACGACGTCCGGACAGGCCACACCGGCTACTACTTCGCGGTGATCGCGGCCGGCAACTTCATCGGGCCGCTCGTGCTCGGCAAGCTCTTCGACACGGTCGGCCGGCGCATCATGATCGCCGGTACCTACATCGTGCCGGGCATCCTGCTGTTCGTCACCGCCTGGCTCTTCGACCGGGGGTCACTGACGGCCAACACCCTCACCGCCTGCTGGTGCGTCGTGCTGTTCTTCGCCTCGGCCGGGGCGAGCAGCGCCTATCTGACGGTCTCCGAGGTCTTCCCGATGGAGACCAGGGCGATGGCCATCGCGTTCTTCTATGCGGTCGGTACGGCCGTCGGCGGGATCAGCGGACCGCTCATCTTCGCCGACCTCACCGAGTCGGGTGTGCCCGGTGACACGGCCCTGGCCTTCTGCATCGGGGCGGGCCTGATGTGCGCGGCGGGAATCGTCGCGGCCTTCCTCGCGGTCGACGCCGAACAGCGCTCCCTGGAGGACATCGCCAGGCCCCTCTCCCAGACGGAGAAGGGCGGCGGGAATCAGCCCGGTGGCGGCCCCGCTCCTCTGGGCGGCACGGCGGGGTGAGCGGACCGGGCCACCCTCCGCGCACCACGTCCGAACGGCGGCAGCACAGGCGTCTCGCCTACTGGCCGGCGCCCGCGGCCGACGGTCTATCGTGGGCCACATGGCCACTGACCTCATCCGCATCGTGTCCCGCGACTCGCCCATGGCACTCGCCCAGGTGGAGCGCGTCCGTGCCGAGCTGGGGGCGCTCCACGCCGGCATCCGCACGGAGGTCGTCCCGGTCAGGACGACCGGGGACAAGTGGATGGGCGACCTCAGCGTCGTCGAGGGCAAGGGCGCGTTCACGAAGGAGGTCGACGCCGCACTGCTCGCCGGGCACGCCGACCTCGCCGTGCACTGCGTCAAGGACATCCCCGCCGACCGGCCCCTGCCCGCAGGCACGACGTTCGCCGCGTTCCTCAAGCGCGACGACGTCCGCGACGCACTCATCCACCCGGCCGGACTCCACCTCGACCAGCTCCCGTCCGGCACCCGGATCGGCACCTCGTCCGTACGGCGCATCGCTCAGCTGGCCGCCTCGCACCCGCAGCTCGACTGCGTACCGATGCGCGGGAACGCGAACCGACGCCTGGAGAAGCTCGCCGCCGGGGAAGCCGACGCGCTGATCCTTGCCGTATCCGGTCTGGAGCGCATCGGCCGCACCGACGTGATCACGGAGGTGCTGTCCCCGGAGGCGATGTGCCCGCCGATCGGAGCCGGGGTCCTGGCCCTCCAGTGCCGCGAGGGCGACGCGGAGCTCATCGACGTGGTGAGCGCACTCGGCGATCCCGCCACCCATCGCGAGACAGCGGCCGAACGCATGTTCCTCCATGTCCTCCAGGGCCACTGCAACAGCCCGATCGCCGGCTACGCAAGGGTCGAGGGGAATGGGGAACTCGCCCTGCGGGCCAAGGTGTTCACGCCCGACGGCAAGACCGTCCTGAATGCGCACGAGTGGGCGGGGCGCCTCGACCCACAGACGCTCGGCACCTCCGTCGCCGTCTCCCTGCTGCGCCAGGGGGCACGCGAACTGATCGACGGCATCGCCCACTGAGCCACCAGGTCACGGGGGGGGGCCGCTGCCGAGCCGGGCCATGAGGTCACAGTTCCCGCAGGGCCGGCAGCAGCTTCCGCTCCGCCCACTCCAGATACGGTTGCTGGTGGTCGCCGCCGATCTGGATGAGGGCGACTTCGGTGAACCCGGCATCCGCATAGGGCCGAACCGCCTCGACGACTGCCTCGACGTCCTCGCCGCAGGGGATGGACTCCGCAACGTCCTCGGGCCGTACGAACTGCGTGGCGCCCGCGAACGCTGCCGGGCCCGGCAGTTCCGAGTTGACGGGCCAGCCTCCGCCGAACCAGCGGAACTGCTCGTGGGCGCGGGCGAGCGCCGCGTCGCGGTCGGTGTCGAAGCAGATGGGCAGCTGACCGACCTTGGGCTTGCCTCCCCCGCCGTGTCGCTCGAAGGACGAGACAAGCTCCTGCCTGGGTTCGGTCGCGATCAGCAGGTCCGCGTGCTTGCCGGCGACTTCGCAGGAGCGGTCACCCGAAACGGCGACGCCGATGGGCGGGGGCGATTCGGGCAGGTCCCAGAGCCTGGCGTTCTCGACGTCGAAGTGAACGCCGTGGTGGCTCAGCCTCTGCCCCGACAGAAGCGCGCGGATGATCTCCACCGCCTCCTCCAGCATCTCCAGACGGACGTGGGCGGCGGGCCAGCCCCCGCCCACCACGTGTTCGTTGAGGTTCTCCCCCGAGCCGAGTCCGAGCCGGAAGCGTCCCTGCGACAGCAGCTGCATCGTGGCGGCCTTCTGCGCCACGACCGCCGGGTGATAGCGCCTGGTCGGACAGGTGACATAGGTCATCAGCGGGATGCGCTCGGTGGCCTGCGCGGCGGCCCCTAGGACACTCCAGGCGTACGAGGCATGCCCCTGGGACTCCAGCCAGGGAAAATAGTGGTCCGATGTGACGGAGAAATCGAAGCCGGCACGTTCGGCGCCGACCACATGGCCGACGAGCTCACGCGGTCCGGCCTGCTCCGTCATCATCGTGTAGCCGATCTGCACCATGTCGTTCCTCTCCTCCGCGGGCGAGCGGTGACCTGCGCCTCGCTCCGGTCCGGTAGTGCTTGGCGCGGTGCTGCTCGGTCTCTCCCAGCCTGACTCGCCCCGGCCTCCCCGTCGCGCGGAGCGTCAGGCCGGCGGCGGGCAGCCGGCACCGCCACCGCCGCGGCCCGTCACATGCGCGGACGGGCATGTGCGCAAATGGCCCGTTCCCTCAGCCGAATGCCGCCTCGGACTGGCACCCAGGGTCATTGGCACGGTTGGCTGGCCCGAAAGGAAAGGTGACCTCCCTTGAGTACATCTCCTGCCGGGGACGGTGAGCATCTCCTGCACGAATTCCTGGCAGAGGTGCATTCCACGGCTCCGACAGATCTGTTGTCCCTCGTCAACCGATACGCGGTCCTGCTGGGCCTGCGCCAGGTCGACATCTGCCTCGTCGACCTGCAGCAGCAACGGCTGACCTCGCTCTCCGGTGAAGCCCAGCACGTCGTGGACGCGTCGCTGGCCGGCTGGGCGTTCCGCGCACTGGCCCTGCGGGTGGAAAGTACCGACAACGGCACCCTGCTGGCCTGGCTCCCGCTCGTGGACGGAGTGGAACGTCTCGGAGTCCTCGGGGTCCAAGTGGATTCGCTGGACAGCACCCGACTGGAGCGCTGCAGAACACTCGCGTCCATCCTTGCGATGGCCATCACTTCGAAGCGCGCCTTCAGCGACCGATTCGTGCAACAGGCCCGCACAGAAGCGATGACGCTGCCGGCGGAGATGGTACGGGCCCTGCTGCCGCCCCGGACGGTCGGCGAAGCGCGAGCCCTGTCCACAGCAGTCCTTGAACCGGCCTATGAGCTCGGCGGGGACGCGTTCGACCACTCACTGACCGAGTCGACGCTGCACGTCGTGATCCTCGACGCGATGGGCCACAACCTTGCGTCAGGAATGACCACCGCGATCGCCATGGCCGGATGCAGAAGTGCCCGGCGCAAGGGTGCCGGGCTGCGCGAACTCGTCAAGACCGTCGACGACGCCCTCGCCGAATGGCTTCCGGAGCAGTTCTGTACCGGGATCGCCCTGCAGCTGGACATGTCCAGCGGAGTCATGAGCTGGATCAACTGCGGCCATCCCCCGCCCCTGCTCATCCGTGACCAGCAGGTACTGGAAAATGCCCTGGAGCGGACCGGTGAACCTCCGATGGGCACCCCTGGAAGTCTCGTGCCTTCGTCCCGCGTAGTACACGAGGTCTCCCTGGAACCCGGGGACCGCGTCCTCCTGTACACGGACGGAGTGACCGAAGCCCGCTTGGCAGACGGACCGCAATTCGGGCTGGAGGGCTTCACGGCCTCGATCATCCGCGCCACCGCCGCGGGAGAGCCTGCCTCGGAGGCTCTCCGTCAGCTGATTCACTCGATCCGGGAGCGCCAGAACGACAAACTCAATGACGATGCCACCATCCTGATGATCGAGTGGCGGTAGGGCTCGGTCCGGGGCGGTCGCGCCGGGTACGGCGTCCTCTCAGCCGTTGAAGCGATCCGGGTCGAACCCGGTCCGCTCGTCCCGGTTCAGCGCGGAGATCTCACCGACGTCGCCCTCGGCCAGCTCGAAGTCGAAGAGGTCGAAGTTCTCCTCAATACGCTTCTGGGTCACCGACTTGGGGAAGACGATGTCCCCGCGCTGGATGTGCCAGCGCAGGGTCACCTGGGCAGGCGTCTTGCCGACCCGCTCCGCGATGCGGTTGATGGTGGGGTCGTCGAGCACCTTGCCCTGCGCGATGGGCGACCAGGCCTCCGTGACGATTTCGTGCTCGGCTCCGAACGCCCTGACATCGTCCTGGGTGAGGTAGGGGTGCACCTCGATCTGGTTGACCACAGGCACCACATCGCTGCCTTCCAGCAGGCGGCGCAGGTGGTGGGGCTGGAAGTTGGAGACGCCGATGGCCTTGGCGCGGCCGGAGCGGTAGATCTCCTCCAGGGCCTTCCATGTCTCCACGAAGTCGCCCTTGCCGGGCAGCGGCCAGTGGATGAGGAAGAGATCCAGGTAGTCGAAGCCGAGCTCGTCCATGGTGCGATCGAACGCCTTGAGGGCGTCGTCGTGTGCGTGGTCGCCGTTGTCGAGCTTGCTGGTCACGAAGACGTCGGCACGGTCGAGTCCGGAGTCCCTTACCGCCTGGCCGACCTCCTTCTCGTTGCCGTACATCTCCGCGGTGTCGATGTGCCGGTATCCGGTTTCCAGCGCGGCCAGGGTCGTCGCCCGGGTCTCATCCGCCGGAATCTGGAAGGTGCCGAAGCCGAGTTGAGGGATCTGTACTGCGTTGTTGAGGGTGATGACGGGCACTGCGGTCACGGTCACTCCTGGTGTCGTCGGTTCTGGTGTCGTATATACGCACGCGCCGCGGCCGGATCGCTCAGCCTGCGATGCCCCGCAGCTCCGCGTCGGGCGGCAGGATCCGGACCAGTTTGCGGTTGACGAACTCCTGCATCCCGAGTTTCGAGAGCTCCCGCCCGTAGCCGGAGCGCTTGATGCCGCCGAAGGGCAGGTCGGGCTGGGTCGAGGTCGGGTGGTTCACCCAGACCATGCCGGTCTCCACCCGCTCCGCCACCCGCCGGCCCCGCTCCACGTCCGCGCAGAACACGGATCCGCCGAGGCCGTACTGACTGTCGTTGGCGAGGGCGATGGCCTCGTCCTCGTCCGCGACCCGGTAGATCACCGCGGCCGGCCCGAACAGTTCCTCGGCGTAGGCGCGCATACCCGGCTTGACGCCGGTGATGACCGTCGGTTCGACGAAGGCGCCCGGGCGGTCGATCCGGTGGCCGCCGGTGACCAGTTCCGCGCCCTGTGCCACGGTCTCGCGGATCTGGTCGGCCAGGTCCGAGGCCGCCTGCTCCGAGGAGAGCGGCCCCAGGGTGGTCACGTCGTCCGCCGGATCGCCCGGCCGCAACGCCTCGAACGCGCGGCGCATTCCGTCCACGAAGTCGTCGTAGACGCCCTCCAGCACGATGAACCGCTTGGAGGCCACGCAGCTCTGACCGGTGTTGGCCATCCGGCCTGCCACCGCGGCCCCGATGGTCCGCTCCAGTCCCTCACCGTCGAGGACGACGAAGACGTCGCTGCCGCCGAGCTCGAGCAGAGTGGGCTTCATGTTCCGCCCGGCCCGTTCCGCGACCCGGGCTCCCGCCGCCTCACTGCCGGTCAGGGAGGCCCCTCGGACGACGGGGCTGTCGATGATGCGCGAGATCTCGTCGTGGCTCACGAACAGGTTCGTGTAGACGCCCTGGGGTGCCTCCGCGTCCCGGAAGAGTGACTCCAGGGCAAGAGCGGACTGCGGGCAGATACCGGCGTGCTTGACCAGCACGGTGTTGCCGAGCACCAGGTTCGGTCCCGCGAAACGGACCACCTGGTAGAGCGGGAAGTTCCAGGGCATGACACCCAGCAGCACCCCGATGGGCTCATTGACGAGGTACGCCTCCCCTCCTCCACATCGAGTCGCTCGGCGGCGGCGAAGTCCGCCCCGTGCTGCGCGTAGTACTCCAGAATCGACGCGGCGAGATCCACCTCGCCGCGCGCCTCGGAGATGAGCTTGCCCATCTCCTGGGTGACGATCTGGGCCAGTTGCTCTTTTCGTTCCTTCATCAGTCCGGCCGCACGACCGACGACGGCCGCACGCTCCGTGATAGGCCGCTTTCGCCATGCCTCGAATGCCTGACCTGCTGATTCGAGTGCGGAATCGACCTTCTCGCCCTCGATGGCCGGGAACTCGGCGAGAGTCTCCCCGGTGTATGGGTTCACGGTCGCAAAAGAACTCTTGTGCTGACCCGACATGGAATCTCCAGAACGAGAGGGGCGGCGCGCGCGGCTGACATCGGCGCACGGCGGAACATCGCATTCCGCCTCTCCCCCGGGTTACCCGGCAGCAGGATGGGCAAACCGAACAAACACCCCAAAAAAGCCCTGCGGTCGTCAGCGCCGGTGGTCGCCGTCGCCGAAGTCGGGCGCCTCGGTGGCCAGCAGGTGCTCCGCACCGCCCTCGAGCACCTGGGCCATCTCCGCGGAGCGGGGGAGCATCGTCTTCTCGTAGGCGCGGACGGCGTCGTCGACCGTGGTGGCGTTTGCGAGAGCGAGTGCCAGCTCACAGGCATCGAGCATGGCGAGGTTCACGCCGACACCCAGAGGCGGCATGAGATGAGCCGCGTCGCCGAGCAGCGTCACCGTGGGGCTGGGCTCCCAGGCGTGCGGGACGGGGAGGGCGAGAATCGGGCGGTCGACGTAAGGGCCGTCATTGTCGGTGATCATGCGACGCATGAGGGGCGACCAGTGGGCGTAGCGCTCAAGGAGCAGGGCCCGGATCCCGTGGGTGTCGTCCCGCTTCAGCCCGCTCCCGCTCATCCAGTCGGCCTGGACGCGTTGAATGACGTAGACCCGGATGTGGTTGCCGCTGTTGCGCTGCGCGAACATCCCTCGCTCACCGTCGGCGGCGTGGGCGCCGCCCTGGCCCACCAGTCGGGCGATGTCGGGGTGCCGGTTGTCGACGTCGGAGAACCACGCTTCCAGGAAGCTCACTCCGGTGTATTCGGGCACGGCGGGGGAAACGGCCGGTCGCACCCGGGAGAAGGCGCCGTCGGCGCCGATGACCAGGTCGGTCTCGACGGTGGTGCCGTCGGTGAAGTGCAGCTGGCGCGCCCCTCGGGCGGGCCCGTCGACACGTTCGAGGCCATGACCCCAGCGCACAGTGCCGGGCAGCAGCGAGTCGAGCAGAAGGTCGCGCAGCTGGCCTCGGTCGATTTCCGGCTTGAACAGCTCGTCGGGCTCCGGGACCTCGTGGGACGTGATCGTGCCCGCCGGATCCATCTGGCGCATCTCCTGCCCCTCGGGGCGGGCGAGTTCGAAGAACTCCTCGAGGAGACCGGCCTCGCGCAGAGCGATCTGACCGTTGTCGGCGTGCAGGTCCAGGGTGCCGCCCTGATTGCGCACGTCGGGGCCGGCGTCGCGGTCGTAAACGGTGACCGGGATGCCGTTCCGCTGGAGGATGCGGGCACACGTCAGTCCGCCGGGTCCGGCTCCGATGATGCTGATCCGGGCGCGTGCGGGGTTCGGAGAAGTCATGGGTGTTCCTTCCGGGAGTGAAGAGAGAGGGGCAGGTGAGCAGGCACAGATCCTGGCTTCGACCGCCGGCGCCGCGGAGGCGACGTTTCGCGGAGGGGCGCAGCAGGCCGGCGGCGGCGAAAGCGAGGACTTGATCGCAGACGAAAGACATTGGCCGCAGACGAAAAGCGACAACTCATGCCGGCCGCCAGAAGCACGGGAGCCTCCACCGGCCCCCCGGCTCACGAAAGTAGATTATGGCAAAAAGTGGAATCTGACAACTTAACTACGGATGCCACTATCGGGTAGGCTCGCCGTATGACTGAGCCCCCCGCCGGCCGCCGCGAACGCAAGAAGGCAGCCACCCGCCGAGCGATCAGCGACTCCGCACTCGAGCTCTTCCTGGAGCGCGGATACGACCACGTGAGCATCCGCGACATCGCCGAAGCGGCAGACGTGTCGACCACCACGGTGTTCAAGCACTTCACCGGCAAGGAAGCCCTCGTCTTCGACCAGGAGGACAGCAACGACGCGCAGCTGATCGCCGCGGTGCGGGAGCGGCCCGCCGGCCAGAGCGTCCCGGACGCACTGCGCCGACATGTGCTCGACTCCTGGCTGCCGATCGCGGAGCACCCCCAGAGGGAGGAGTTCAACCACCTGGTCGACTCCACACCGGCTCTGCGTGCGTACGCCGAACGCATGTGGGCCCGGCACACCGGCACCCTCAGCGCAGCCATCGCCGACGATTTCGGCGTGGACCATGACAATCTCGCCTGTGCCACTCTGGCCCGGTTCGTCCTCGAGGTCCCGGTCCTCGCCCAGGGACAGAAGGACCGCCGAGCCGCAGTCGAGGAGGTCTTCGGCATTCTCGCCAACGGCTGGCAGCCACCGAGCGGTTCGGGTGCTCCTCGGAGCAAGTAGGGGGCCGTCCTGTGCAGTACCGTCCGCGCCGAACCGAATTCGCCCGCGCACCACGGGACATGTGCCGAGCGGAACCGCGCCGCTGATCACGAGAGGTACCGTATGCGGACTTGAGTTCGAGTCGGCTGTCGCGGCCGCAGAGGGGACGAATCGATGAACGACCACACGCTGTCCGCACCGCCTCCCGCGGCCGCGCACCCGGCCCGGGTGTACAACGTCTGGCTCGGCGGCAAGGACCACTATCCGGTGGATCAGGAAGCAGCCGAACTCGCCGCCGCGGCGAACCCGACGATCGTGCCGTCCGTCCGGGCCAACCGAGCCTTCCTCGGCCGCACCGTACGTCACCTCACGGAGCTCGGGGTACGCCAGTTCCTCGACATCGGCACGGGGATTCCCGCCGCGGCGAACACCCACGAGGTGGCACAGAAGGCCGCCCCCGAATCCCGTGTCGTCTACGTCGACAACGACCCGATCGTGCTCTCCCACGCCCGGGCCCTGCTGGTCAGCGGGCCCGAGGGGCAGACCGACTATGTGCAGGCCGATGTGCGGGACGTGGACACGATCCTCGAAGCGGCCTCCGGCAAACTCGACCTGAACCAGCCGGTCGGACTCATGCTCGTGGCAATCCTTCAATACATCAAGGACTCCGAGGACCCCTGGGACATCACCCGTCGGCTGCTGGACCGCCTCGCCCCCGGCAGTCACCTCGTGCTGTCGCATCCGGCCGCCGACGTCACCGCCCCCGAGGTCGCCGAATCCATGCGGATCTACAACGAGCGTGCTGCCGGCCATGCCTCGGCCACTCCGCGCACCGAGGCGGAGGTGCACCGCTTCCTCGACGGCCTGGAGATCCTGGAACCGGGGGTCGTCACACTGACCCGCTGGCGCCCCGGGCCGTCCGACGCCCCGGATGACAGCCTGCCGATGTGGTGCGCGGTCGGCCGCAAGGCGTGACCTTCGCGGCGATCGGCGACCGAAGCCGCTCAGCGCAGCACGGCCGCCAGCAGGTCGGTCCCCAGCGCCGTCAGGTCGGGCAGATTGAGGGTGTAACGGACGTAACGACCGTGCCGTCGGGCCGTGAGCAGGCCGGCGCGGCGCAGGACAGCGAGGTGGCGGGGGACCTCCGGGGGTGAGAGTCCCCAGGCGTGGGCCAGCTCACCGGTGGTGTGCGGGCCAGGGTGCGCAGCAGCCGCAGCCGTACCGGATGCGCGAGTGCCTCCAGTCGTAGCGTGACCGTTTCCAGCGATACCGGCTCCGGTGGACTCGACTCGGCCACGGGGTACTGCACCACCGGCTGCCACCCGGGCGCGTGGACCACACCAGGTGCGGGCGGCCGAAGATGCTGGGGAGGAAGGTCACCCCGGTGCCGCGGGCGGCGGTCGCGTTGTCCTGCAGCTTGTCCACGATGATGCAGTTGCCGTCCGGCGCCAGGGTCACGGCGCCGGAGACCGATGCGAGTGCCGCCCCGGCGCTTCAGCAGGTCGTTCTTCAGGCGCAGGTCGGTGGCGAGTTGCGCGGCGACGCCCGTCCAGGCGGCGTCGAAGAATGCTTCGGCGCACTGTTCGAGGGTGTGACGCACCCGCATCCGCACACCTGCCGGGTCCGCGAGCAGCCGCAGCGCCACGGCGCTCGTCACCGCCCTCGCCCCGGCCCATGTCCTGGGACGCGCCCTCGCCCGCTTCCAGCTCTCCACTGGCTTCGGACTCGCCGTCTCCCCGGCGGTCATCGCCACTCTCGCGCCCCACGGCCCGGCCGCCCTCTGGGGCAGCCTCGCCACCGCGACGCTCCTCTCCGCCGGAGCCGTCGCCACCGACAACGCTCGCCCGCCCGCCGCGGGGCGCCCACAGAACCTGCTGAGAACGCCGGACCTCGCTACGCCCGCCTCAGATCGGCCTGCACCAGATCGTGGTCCGAGTACGGAGTGAGATGCACACCGTGCCCGGTCGGGGCGAAGCCGCGCAGAAAGATGTAGTCGAACGTGCTGCGCCAGTCGGTGGTCGGCTCGCACGTACCGGCCGCAGCGGGACCGCATCCGGGATCCGCGTCCGCGAACAAACCCCACATCCCGGTGAGTTCGGCGGCATCCGGCACCGCGTTGAAGTCGCCGAGAACGATCGTGCGGTCAAGCCGGGCGACCGCCTCCGCCAGTACGGCGGTCTGCTTCACCCGGACTGATTCCTGCCTCCGTTCGGCCAGGTGCGTGTTGAAGACCCGGACGGGCCGGCCGTCCACGAGCGTGGTGACGGCCATGTACCCGCGGTCCTCGGAACCGCCGTCCGGGTACTCCACGTTCACCTGGTCGGTCATCGGAGTGGCCGAGAGGATTGCCTGGCCAAAGCCCCCCGGGCTCCAGGGCACTCCCCCGCAGCGGCTCCAACTCTGCAGAACGGATCCGTACTCGACGTGGTAGACCAGCCCGTACTGGTACTGCAGATGATCCCGGATCCTCTCGACATCACCCACGCACGCCTCTTGCAGGCCGATGACCTGAGGCGCGTACGTGGCGATCTCCGCCGCCCGGGCTGCGTTCTGGCCGCTCCCCTTGCAGGGATTGCAGATGTTCCACGTCATGACGCGGTTCGGCACGATCTCCTTGGGGGCGCCGGCCGGCAGCGGCCTCGCGATGGAGGCACCGTCCGGTGCGCTGGAGCCGGCGAGCAACACGCAGGCCACGATCAGGGCGCCCGCGAGCCACCGCGCGCCGTTTCCGGTCACCTTCGCCTCCTCGAAGTAGAGACACACGCCATCATGCGAGGTCTCCCCGCACAAGGTGTGGGGGGGGCGGGTGTCACGGGCTCTGGTCGCGTCCGTCCCGTGGGGCGAAGGCTCCGAGGGCGTCGACATCGGTCGCGCGGGCGTGCAGGAAGTAGTCGGCCCACTCGGCGATTCCGGGGTAGGACGATTCCTGGCCGAGCTGGATGGCTGCGGCCTGAAGGTCGAAGTGTGTAGTACGCAGTTCGACGCCCGGGCCGAGCAGGGCCCAGTGTGCTCCGGTTCGTCCGTAGGGCATGCCGATGCTGCCGGGGTTGATCACGAGCCGGCCATGGACGAGGCGGACGAACGGCATATGGGTGTGGCCGCAGACCACGGTGCGGATGTCGGAATCGAGTCCGCTGAAGACTTCCGTCCAGCGGTCGAGGCGGGAGTCGACCAGCACGACCTCCTCGTCGTCGCGAGGGGTCGCATGACAGAACAGCACCTTTCCCAGACCCTTCACGGACAGGGAAAGCGATCGTGGCAGCGAGCCGAGAAGGTCGAGATGGTCCTCGCGGAGCTGTTCGGCTGCCCAGGGAGCGATCGGGTCGTGGATCGTGTCAGGTTGCCCGCGGCGGTATTCGAGGAGTTCACGGTCGGCGTTGCCGCTGATCCAGATGACGCGGTCGCCGAGGCCGGACAACAGGTCGAGAACCTGAACCGGTTGCGGGCCGGCGGTGATGTCGCCGGTGAGCACGATGTGATCTGCGGTGCCGATCTCCGGCTCGGCGAGCACCGCTTCCAGGGCCGGCAGGACTCCGTGAATGTCGGACAGGACGGCGACTCGGTTCAGCATGGTCACCACTGTGGGGTGAAGACAGCCGAGCGGGCTGCTCTTTCGCCGGGCGCGTAGTCCAAGGGGCCGCATTGCGCCTTGCGGTCGCCCCGGAGTGTACTGACGACTGCGGTGGCGCGTACTCTGATGACAGCCCACCCCGCCGTTCGGGGACGGGTGGTGTGCCGGGAAGCCTGGTCGGCGACGTATTCGTCGCGCCCGGAAGGCCTGCCGTGCAATTCGCTCCATCTCCCCGCCTCTACGCTCACACAGCCGTCCCGCCGTGTACGGGGATGCTGTCCCCCAGAGCGTCGCGTATTCGAAGAAGGCTCCTCAAGGCTCGCGCACGCGCCCCCGGCGCCGGCAAGCAGACCGGGCGGCCCCAGCACGGTCATCCGCCTCGCCGCGGAGGCCGGGGCACCGCCCTGCTTCCTCGGACCACGCCCCACCGGCAGGGCGCACGTGTCGTCACGCACGGCTCGCCTCGTCCCCGCGTGCTGTCCGGAAGCCGTCATACGGCACCTGAGCAGCCAGTGCGCGACGCCTGACGGACGCACCGCTTCTCCCCGACCCGTAACTTTGCGATGAGACAAGAGTCTGGCGATGTCATCCCCGAACGACCCCCTTCCCCCGCCTCCTCCCACGCCGGAGGAGCTTGCGATCCAGGAGGTCCTCACCTGCTTCGACACATATGCCCGGATCCTCGGGGCACGTCACAGCGTCCTGGCCGCCTCCCGCACCGGTCCGCGGGAGGAAGAACGCGCCTTCGGTGATTTGCAGCGGGCCGTCGCACGGCTCCGTGCCGTTTCCTGGTCGGGGCCGGCGTAGGACGAACAGGAGGGGAGCCTGCACTTCGACTTGTCGATAGCATGCGTCATCATGATGCGCGCATGGACGTTGCCGATACTGCTTGTTCTCTGCGGCTCGGTCGTCGCGGCCGGGCCGATCCTGGCGGGACTCGCCTGGGAGTCCACAGCGATCCTGGTGGTGTTCGTGCTGCTCGCAGGCATGCACTCGCCTCTCGCCTTCCCGCGATCGATCGGTGCGCTGGAGGCGCAGCGCCGCAGCGCGGTCGACGGCAGACCGGTCGTCTTCTGGCGATCGGGCTGCGCATACTGTCTGCGACTGCGCTACCGGCTGGGTCGTCATGCCCGCCGGTTGCACTGGGTCGACATCTGGCGTGACCCCGCCGGCGCGGCAGTGGTGCGAGCCGCCAACGACGGCAACGAGACCGTGCCGACCGTCGTCGTGGCAGGCCGGCCCCACGTCAACCCGGACCCGCGATGGGTGCGTGACCTGCTTCCTCCGTCCACGTGACCGCAAAGGCCGCCGCATCCGAAGGCTCGGGCCCGCGGGCCGATTGCGCCCTCGCCTCCGACGGGGCGGGCAGGTTTCGATGTCCACGCCTCGGAATCCAGGTGGCCGACGCGAGTGCCTCCTTGCCATGATCGCCCGGTGACCGACGACCAGCGCATACATCCCGGGAAGACGGCCGAGGACCGTACCTCGCTCGTCTCGTTCCTCGACTACCAGAGGGCCACCCTGGCCATGAAGTGCTCAGGGCTGACCCACGAGCAGCTGAAGCGGAGAGCGATCCCGACGTCGGGGCTCACTCTCCTCGGCCTGGTGCGGCACGCCGCCTCGGTCGAGCGGTGTTGGTTCCGCCTCGTCATGAACGCCGAGGACGTCACACCGCCTTGGCCCGGCGAGATCGATGGCACGTTCGTCGAGTTCCGTGTCGAGGACGCCGACGCCGAGGAGGCGTTCGAAGTCTGGCGCGAGGAGTGCGCCCGCGCCCGTGCCGTCGCGGACTCCTTCAACTCCCTTGACGAACCAGTCGACTTTCGCGGCGAGACCATCTCCCTGCGGTACGTCTTCACCCACATGATCGAGGAGTACGCACGCCACAACGGCCACGCCGACCTGTTGCGCGAAGCTGTCGACGGAGTCGTGGGCGAGTAGTGCGACCCATGAGCAGCGGCGAGCCGCCCGTGCCGGGCCCGGTGGGCGATCGCGCCCACGGCTCATGGGCCCCGTCGGCGCGGCCGAGAAGGATCAGCACGCGACCGGGATCCGCTGCCCAGGGCCTCGATATCGATGACGCCGCTGACACGGCCTGGCTGGAAGAGGATGTTGCCGGGACGGAAGTCTCCGTGGACCAGGCCGCCCGTGGGCAGAGCGACGGTGCCGTGGGCCGCGAGCAGCCGCTCGCAGGCGTCGGCCAGCGGCTGCCCGGTTGGACCTCTCTCGGCCGCGGCCCGCAGCAGTTCGTCCCGGCGGCCGGTCACCTGTTCCCTCACAAAACGCGACCAGCAGTGTTGTGGGTCCGGATCGATACCCGCATGGCGCTCCAGCACGGTGATCAGCAACCGGGCCCTGGTCGCGGTCACTTGGTTCCGGCTGTGCCCGGGAACGAACTCCTGGATCCGGTAGCCGAAACCGTCTGCCGTCGCACCGACGGCAGGCCACGCCGGAGTGGGGCATCCCATGGAGCGGATCTCCGCGACGCCTCTCGCAGCGCAGCCGCAGCGGTGTCCGCGTCGGCGCGGTCAGGCAGGCGTGCGGGGGGCACCACTAGGTCTCCTGGCCGTATGTTCATGAGCCGCGGTCGGACCTGCCCAACAGACTGCCGGCTGGGTCTCGGGCTGGTCGACGACGTTTTCCCGGCCCGGCCGGCTGCACCGGTCGGCCGCCCCGGTCGGCCGCCCCGGTCGGCTCGTTCAGGATCCGGTGCGGCTTCGGCCACCGAGGGCCCAGGCGTCGATGTCACGGTAGTGGATCGGCCCCCGGCTCCGGCCGGCGTTGCTGCCGACCAGGTGCAGGCGTTCGGCAGCCCATCGACTGCCGGTGAACCGCGCGAGCCCTTCGGCGATTTCTTCCGCCGAGGACTGGTCTCCTCGGCGGGCGCGAGCCAATGTCAGATGCGGGCGCAGGGGCCGGTCCTCAAGGGTGACACCGCAGTTCTTGACCGTGGTGCGCACATCCTCGGCGAGCATGTGCAATACGTCGAGGTCCCCGTCGATGCCGCTCCACAGCACCCGGCCGTCGAAGCTTCCGCTGCCGTGCAGCGCCAGACTTGGTGGCCGGTGGGCCGCGGCGAGGTCGGCGAGCGGCCGACGCAGGAGCGGAACTGTCTCCGCGGGCAGTTCCCCGAGGAAGGCGAGCGTGATGTGCCAGTCCTCGATGCGGTTCCACCGCATGTGCGGGTGTGTGTCGTAGACGGGGCGCAGCTCCCGGGCAAGTTCTTCTTTCGCGTGGTCGGGCGGGGCGAGGGCGATGAACACGCGAACGGTCGGGGACGGGGTCTGTTCGATCACACCGCACTTCCTACCGCACCCGCATGGCGGATGCGTCGGCGGCCGGCCGGTACGCAGGCGAGCCGGGTGCGGAGGGCGCTCCCGGCGAGCGGCCACGGGGCAGCCGTGGCGCTCGCCGCGCACTGCGGGGATCAGCGGCGAGCCGGCTGACGCCCGCAGTCCGCTGGGCCGTCGGCGCTACCCCCAGCACCATGTGGGGTGGCGACGGGCAGAGGCGATGAGGGGGCGGGTGGGTTTGGGACGGGGCTGGAGGCGGTTGCGTACCGAGGGCCGTCCGGAAGCGGGCGGACTGGTGGCCGTGAGGGTGCGGATGTGGTCGGTGAATCCGGGAGCGGGCAGGGGCAGCTCGAAGTCGTCGATGTGGCCGACTGCCACGGGGACGTAGTCGAGTACGGCTCCCACCATGGCCGGCACCGGCCCCGGGTCGGTCTTCAGCGCGCCGAGGATGCGCAGCGCGGTGGGCAGGAGTCTCGCGTCGGTGGTCGTCACGGCGTTGAGCGCGTCGCTGACGGCGACCGGCACGTCGTCGGTTGTGACATCGGGGGCGGCATCGGTCAAGCCGTCGGTGGAGGGGGGAGCGCTCTGGATCTGCTCGGTCTGCTCACCCCACCAACGGGCTTCGCCGCGCTCGCCGAGCGCGAGGTGGTGCAGGTAGAGGCAGTAGGCGGCCGCTGGGTCACCGGCGCCGGCCGCGTACTGCCACCAGAAGCGGGCGTTCTCCTCGGATTCGGCGAGCTGGAGGATGCAGCCGAGGACCCGTGCCCCGGGGGGCTCGGGGAGCTGGGGAGTGAGGAATGTGTCGAGGGTGCTGAGAGCGGTGTTGCGGGTGACGACGGTTTCGCAGAGGGTCTGCAGGTTCTGGGCCGCCTCGTGCTCCGTCGGCTCCTCCGTAGCGGGCACACAGGGCGCCGGTGGGACCGAGGACGGGCCGGTGGTGTGGAGGCGGGCGAGGAGGCGGGCCTCGGCCGCGTCGATGTCTTCCTGGGTATAAGGGGTGGTGACGAGGCGTGCGCGGGAGAGAAATTCCGTGATGTGGCGGCTCATCGTCGTCCTTCCATGGCACGGTCGGGTCCCAGGATGTCCCGCAGGCGGCGCGTCGCGTGGCGGACCGTGGAGCGGACAGTGGCGCTGGTGATGCCGAGGGCGTCGGCGACCTCGGGTGCGTTCAGTCCGTGGAGGTACGTCATGACCATGACGTCGAGCTGACGTTCCGTGAGCTGACGCATGGCCCTCATGAGGGCGAGGGACTCGGTGATCTGTCCGTACGGATCGACGGCGTCGCGCAGGGCGAAGGTGTTAAAGGCCTCGTCGTCGAGGAGCGGGGGCCGGCGCCTGCGTGCGCGGCTGTGGTCATTGACCTTGTTCCGCATCACCGTCCACGCGTACCCGGAAGGATTCTCGACGATCAGGACCTTGTCCCAGGTGCGCAGGAGCTGTTCGAAGGCGCTGTCGATCGCCTCTTCGGCATCGTGGCGGTTGTGGAGGAACGTCTCGGCATAGTGGACATAGCGCGGTCGGTTCATCTGATGGAAGGCGGTGAAGGAGAGATCGGGGGGCTGCTGGGTCATCGGATCGGCGCCCGCGCGGGTACGGCTTCGGGACTCGGTCACCGGCCTTCCTCCCCGTCGCGGGGGCGGCGGCTCATCTCGCTCACCCCGATCCGGACTCCCGCGGCCGCCAGATGGCGCAGCAGGGTGCGGGCGTCCTTGCCGAAGACACGAATCGTGACCGCCAGGATCATCAGGTCAGCTACAAGATGGATCGTCACAGGCAAGAGCCTCTGTTCGTGCGAAGGAGCCGGGAGAAATTCTGTGAGCCCGGGAAGGGCGCGGAGTGTGCGCCCTTCACCCTCAACAACACCTGGGAACGAACAAGTGTGCAGGGGCAATTCGATGAACGCTACGGAGTGAAGATCCCCAGTGACACACAGATGTTTCCTGTTGCTCATCCAGCACCATTGGCCACACCGGGCCACCCGCACGTCGGCGCGGCCACCAGCACACACATCCCGGGAGCGATCTTTTGCATAAATTTGCGCAAATCCAGCAAACGGCTCTCGTGACTCAAGTCACAGCACCCGAAGGGTTCAGTGTTCGGCACGACAGGCGCACCGCCCCCGCCGGCCCGGCACTCATGAGCACCGGTGCTAGCGTCCGGCAGCATGAACGACAGTGTCTACGTGGGCAATGCGGGCAAGGATGCGGCGCTGGACCGGGGGTGGCTCCTGGGGCACTTCAAGCACGCCGGCGATCCGCGCCACAGTGAGGCCGTGGAGATCAAATGGGGCGTACACCCTCGCGGCGACGAGCGATCGCAATGGGTGCAGGGCGAGGAACGCACCGCCCTGCTCGTCCTCATCAGCGGACGCTTCCGCGTTGAACTCCCGGGCCGCAACGTCCTCCTGGAGGAACAGGGTGACTACGTCGTCTGGGGGCGCGGAGTCGATCACTCCTGGTTCGCGGAGGAGGAGTCGGTGGTGCTGACCGTTCGATGGCCGTCCGTACCCGGTTACGCGGTGACTGGTTGATCGCCTTCGCCGACCAGGGCCTGCGGACTGTCCGGGACGCTGCCTTCGCCGAAGATACGGGTCCTTCCCGACTGATCAGGGGGTTGACGGTGGACGCCGAACAGCAACATGCCGGCCTCCGGCTCCCCGAGGGGTCGTGGTGGGAGTGGGACGTGGTCAGCTGGGACCGCGCACGGCTGACGCTTGCCGCTGATCACGATCTGACCTACCACCATGGCCTGGAGCTGGTCTTCGACGACCCGGTGCTGGTGAGCTGCCCTTCGGGTTTCTACGATCCGGCGTTCCGTTCCCCGTCGCCCGAAGAGCTTCTGCGTGTCACGCGTCAGCTCGGCGCAGAACCCCCCGTCCTGGTGGCTTTCGAGGCCGACGCCGGCGGGCACGAGCTCGTCTCGTGCCTCGTCGCCGCCGAGCGCGTCCGTATCGTCCACGAGATGGTTCTCAGGTATTGGCGCGAGGACACAGCACCTGGACAACGCTTCGCTCCCTGGGTAAGGCCGCCCGGCAGATAGCCGCCACGCACGTCACGCCGGACACAGGATCTGGTTGCGGTGTGATCGCCATGCAGCACCGCTCGCCGACGGTGCGGATGTGGCCTGTGCAGGCGTGCCGGAGCCCGTCGGACCCGACCGGACCGGGCACAGGATGTCGGGCCCGGTGAGGCAGGGGGCTCCTAACCTGAGTGATCGAAAGGGAAGGAGTCCGGGGTGCTGGAGCGGCTGAACCAGGCGATGGAGCACATCGAACGCCACCTCGATCAGCGGATCGAGGTGGCCGAGCCGGCACGGATCGCGGTGACGTCCGAGTACCACTTCCGGCGGCTGTTCTCCGCGCTGGCGGGGGTCCCGTTGTCGGAGTACGTCCGGCGCAGGCGGCTGACGGTCGCGGGTGCCGAGGTGCTGACCGGGGAGCGGACGCTGCTGGAGATCGCGGTGCGCTACGGCTACACCTCGGGCGAGGCGTTCGCGCGTGCCTTCCGTGCGATGCACGGCGTCGGCCCCGGCGAGGCCAGGCGGGCCGGTGCGAGCCTGCAGTCCCAGCCACGGATGTCCTTCCGCCTCGTCGTCGAGGGGAGCAGCAGCATGCGGTACCGGGTTGTGCAGAAGGCCGAGTTCCGTGTGGTGGGCAGGAAGGCACGCGTTCCCCTCGTGCACGAGGGGATGAACCCCGCCATTGCCACGTTCGTCCGGGGCATCGGCCAGGACACGGTGCAGCGGATCCAGCGCCTGTCCGATCAGGAGCCGGAGGGGATCGTCTCGGTGAGTGACAATCTGGACCACAGCCGTGCCGAGGGAACCGAACTCGACTACTACCACGGCGTGGTGACCGGTGCCGCCGCGCCCGAGGACTTGGACGCGCTCACCGTCCCGGCCGGCACGTGGGCCGTCTTCGGGAACTCCGGACCGTTTCCGCAGGCGCTCCAGTACCTGTGGCGGGACGTCTTCACGCAGTGGTTCCCGTCCAACCCGTACCGGAGCCGGCCGGGTCCCGAGATCCTGCGGACCCGGCTCTCGCAGGACGCGGCACAGGCGGACGCGGAGTTGTGGATCCCCGTGGAGCGGACCGCCGTCTGAGAAGTGGAGGCAGGACGGCGGATCGGTGTCGGTGAACTGCTCCGGGTTCGCCAGTACTTGCCCGACCGGACTCCGACGCCGCCGTATGCCTCGGTGGTCTGCTCTGATCCTGACGTCTCGCCGGCTCGATTCAGAACGACGCCTCACATCGCCGAATGCGCTTCTGGACCATCCGGAACGAACAGAATGTGCACGCAAATTGCGCCACAACTGCCCCGCACAAAACATTCGGTGCCATGTGGCGCACAACCATCTCCTCACTCGCACCGTCATACGAAGTGAATACGAAATGGCGACCGAAGGAAGACTTCATGCTATGGATGCGACGGCCTGACACCCAACTCGTTGGACGGACCGGCACAAGACACAGTGCCCGGGCAGCGGCCCCACTGGCCGCAGCGCTACTGGTGTCAGCCGGTCTGACCGTCGTATCGCTCACCCCCGGGGAGGCCCACGCAGCCGGGGGCCGCGCCACGTCGGCGGACGACTTCAACGGCGACGGCTACGCGGACCTCGTCACCGCAGCCCCCGGCGCGACCGTGTCCGGCAAGGCACAGGCGGGTTATGTGGCCGTGACATACGGATCGGCGGACGGAATCGATCCCGCACACCGGAAGGTCGTGAGCCGCTCGACGAGCGGCGTGCCCGGGGCGGCCACCGCGAAGCAGCGGTTCGGGAACACCTTCAGCAAGGGTGATCTCGACGGCGACGGCTACAGCGACCTGGTGATCGGCTCCTCCCAGGGGTCGGCGGGCAGTGTCGTCGTATGGGGTTCCCCCTCGGGACTCACCGGCGGCACCGCCATCGCCGGCTTCGGACGGACCCCGCAGGTGGGCGACTTCGACGGTGACGGAAAGGCCGACCTGGCGCTGTTCGCGGACGCCGAGACCGACGGCGACGACTCCGTGCCGCAGCAGGCGAACCTGTGGAAGGGCCCCGTTTCACGCGCGGGCGAGCCGACCGCCCGGCTCGACTTCCTGGACAAGTCCGAGTGGTGGGGTTACGACTCCGACGGCGCGGGTTGCGCGACCGACGACTCGTGCGTGAACGGCCCCCACTCGCTCAGCGGGCCCAACACCGCCGAGTCGGTCGGCGACGTCAACGG
>NZ_JBHVWF010000042.1:0-54755 GCF_042882365.1 Streptomyces sp. NPDC058221
GACGTACGCGCTGAGCGCTCCGTCCGGCGACCTGCTCGTGCCGTGGTCAGCCGGTGGTGTACGCCTCTACTTCGGAGAGCTGCGCCGCCGGCCATCCGGTGTTTCCGGTGAAGGACAGCCGCAGATAGCGGGCCGACGTGCCGGGCAGGGTGACGGTCGCCTTGTTCCCGCTCGACGGGTCGAAGGTGTAACCCGCCGACGCCTTGAGCGGGTTGAACGTGTCGTTGTCGGTGCTGCCCGACACGCTCAGGGTCTGCGTGCGAGTGGCCCAGGCGGCCGCCGGCGGCAGCTTCAGGACCAGCCGCTTGACGGCCTCGGCGGCCCCCAGGTCCACGGTGACGGTCTGCGGGAACGCGTTGTTGGCGCTCTCCCAGTAGGTGTTCGCGCTGCCGTCCACCGCGTTGGACGCGCCGTACACGTCCGCATGGCTCGACGCGGTGACCGTACGGCCCTGGGCCAGGTTGCCGGTGTCGGCCGGCGGGTCGGTGGGGGGATCGGTCGGGTCGGTGGGCGGGTCTGTGGGGGGATCCGTCGGACCACTGCCGCCCTGCGGCACACCGCCGTTGGTCCACACCGGGTCCGGCCAGGTGCCGGTGCAGGCCGGCGGGTCGGCGTACCAGCCGGAGTTGCCCGTGCCCCGAGTGATCTCGAAACCGCTGCCGACACAGTTGTGGATCGGGTTGGACTGCGCGATGTGCGTGGCCACGACATTGGTGAACGTGGCCGTGCCCGGGGACTGGATCTGCAGTGCGTAGGTACCGGCACCGTCGATCTTGATGTTGTTGAAGTGCAGCCCGTTGGTCGCGCCCTCGATGAGGTGGATCGCGGCGTAGGAGCTGTCGAGTATCTCGGTGTCGGAGATGTTGATGGTGGCGTTGATCGGCTCGTTGAGCCCGCTGAACCAGATCGCGCCGACGCCGAACTGCCAGTTGAAGTCGTTGTTCCCGGTCCGGATCAGGGTGTTGCGGGCCGCTGTGGTGGTTCCCGAAACGGCCGTGCCCTGGCCCGAGTTGACCCCAGGATAGCGGTTGGCGATGTGCAGCCCGCCACCGTTGGTGATGGTGTCCGACATGACGTTGTCGGAGATCGTGATGTCCTTGCCGCCGTACGTCACGATGTTGTTGGCGAGGATCGGCAGGACCACGGTGTTGAACGTGAACTTGTTCTTCACGTTCGGCACGTTCTCCGCCCACATGGCCAGACCGTCGTCACCGGAGTTGCGGACGAAGGTGTTCGTCACGGTGGAGTTGGTGACGCCGTAGTGGAAGTTCACTCCGTCCGCGGTCTGGTCCAGGATGCGGCTGTTCTTGATGGTGAGGTTGTCCATCGGGCCGTCCATCCAGGCGCCGCACTTGGTGTGCTGCATCCAGATGTTGTCGACCGTGGAGTCCGACAGGGCACCGCCGATGGCGTTGACCTGGTCGTCGTCCACCCGCTCCTGGATGTCGCCGATGATGGCGAAGTCCTTGAGCGTGACGTCGCTGCTCCCGCCGTCCTTGGCGTACTTGCCGTAGACACCGACGGCCTTGCTCCGGTTCGAGGGGTCGCGCCCGGTCAGGACGGAGTACCAGGGGCCGGCGCCGCGCAGTGTCACCTTGTCCACGACGATGTGGTCGCGGACCTGGAAGGTGCCCTGCGGGATGTAGACCTCCTTGCCCTGCTCCTTGCCCGCGTCCACGGCCGCCTGGATCTTGGCGGTCGAGTCCGCGTCCCCGGTCGGGTCGGCGCCGAAGTCGGAGACGACGTCGAGTGCGCCCGAGGGCTTGGCCGTCGGCGCGGCCACCTGCTCGAAGTCCGCCAGGTCGATGGTGAACGACGGAGACGCGGAGGTGGAGGAGACCTGCAGCCGGACCTTCGTGCCGGCGGCGAGCGTCGACCCGAACATCGTCCGGGCCTCGTCGTAGAAGTGGTGGGGATTGGTGTCGCCCGGGTTGTTGTTGAAGGGGTAACCGCCGTAGTACCAGCCGTACTTGGAGGTGACGGGCACTGCCTTCGGCGATGCGCCGTTCACCGTGACGTCGATCGAGGCGTCCCGGCCCGACCCGGCGGCGTTGTCCGGCAGCGAGTACCGGAACGACATCGCGTTCGCCGGTGCGGTGAGCGTGAACTCCACGTACTCACCGACGGCGTCAAGTGTCACCGCCTGCCGGCCCGAGGCCTCGGAAGGCAGCGTGCCGTACAGCCGGTTCGGGCCGATCAGCGTGCCGTTGGTGGCCGCGTACTCGGCTTCCTGTTCCTTGAACGGAACGGTCGCACCGCGACCGGGAACCGCGACGGGGGAAGGGGCGGGGACCCCCGCCGCCTGGGCGGGCGGAGCGCTGGACAGGACCACGGCGGCGGCGGTGCCGAACGCGGCGAGTGCCAGTGAGAGCGAGGCGGATATGGAGCGTCTGAGCAACTGGCGTCTGGGAGTTGGGGTCACGTGGCAGTCGTCCTTGCGGCTCGTGGGGCTCTTCGGACGCCCCACAGGCTAGGAGCAGTGCCGCAAGGAAGTCTATGCCGATGCGCAAGATTCCACTTAGGTTACTCAAATTCATGACTCAAACCTGTGAAGAATGGGTGATGTGCGAGGCGCGGACGTCGGTGTGGGTGACCGGCGATGCGCGGGGCGCGTGCCGAGTCTCGTCGGGCCGCGCGTGCAAGGGGCTTCGGGGAGGGTCGGTGTGGCAGTCAAGGATGGGGTGCAAATCCTTTGCATTGATGCGTAAAAAACGGCTGACACCGAGGGAGTGGCGGCCGGCAGGTCGGCCGCCATCGGCCCCGGTGCTCAGCGGTGTCGGATGCGGGAGAGCAGTTCCAGCGTCCGGGCCTTCTCGGTTGCGTCGCCGACCCTGCTGACCAGCAGGTCTGTCGCGCCGGCGGCAGCGAAGGCGCGGATTCCCGCAGCCACGGTGTCCTCGTCGCCCGCCAGGACCGTCTCGTGTACGCCGGACATCCCCTGGCGGTCCAGGAGCGTTCGGTAGGCGGGCAGTTGGGAGGCGGGGCCCAGCTGGGCCGCGACGCCGGCGCGCACCCCTTCGGGGTCGGTGGTCACGCAGGCCGGTACTCCGGCCACGATGCGCGGTGCGCGGCGGCCGGCCGCCGCCGCGGCCTCCTCGATGCGCGGCCTGACATGTTCGGCGATCGTTCGCGGGGTCGCCCAGACAGTGACGGTTCCGTCGGCCAACTCGCCTGCCGTGCGCAGCATCACCGGTCCCAGCGCGGAGACCAGGACCGGTGGCGGCGTGGCGCCCGGCACCGTGATCTCGGCCTTCGTGCGGAGCGTTTCGCCGCGGTGGTCCACGGGCTCACCGCGCAGAAGAGGCATCAGTGCCGACAGGTACTCGCGGGTGTGCAGTGCCGGGCGGTCGTAGGCCAGTCCGAACTGGCCCTCGATGACGGCGGCGTGGCTCGGGCCGATGCCGAGCGTGAACCGGTTGCCGGTGGCCGCCTGGACGGTGAGCGCCTGAGTGGCCAGGGCGATCGGGTGCCGTGGGTACGTCTGGACCACCGCCGTGCCCAGTTCGATATCAGGTGCGCACTGCCCCGCCAGGGCCGCGACCGTCAGTGCGTCCCAGCGGAAGACCTGACTGAAGAAGGCGCTGTCCAGCCGTGCTTGCGCCGCGGCACGCACCTCTGCGAGCGCTTCCGTCACGCCGGGCGCCTGGCCGACGTACAGACCGATCCGCATGAACCCTCCAGTAAGCTGAATTCTCGATTCACTTTCCGGCCGCCCGGGACTCTACCGTAAAGTGAAGGCGTAGTTCATGTTCTTGGGCCGACGGAGGAAGCGGAACGTGCGAGCCGACGCGCAGCGCAATCGTGAACTGATCGTCGCGGCGGCGCTGGAGGTGTTCACCGAGTGCGGCGCCGATGCGTCGATGGACCGGGTCGCCAGAACCGCCGGGCTGAGTGTCGGCGCGCTCTACCGGCACTTCCCCGACCGGCGGGCGCTGCTGGAACACATCGCGACGGATGCCCTGAGCGACCTGCTGGCCTTCGGCCGCGCCGCCTCCGCCGAGCAGAGCGCCACCCGGTGGGAGGTGCTGGTGCGACTGGTCGCCCACTGCACGGTTCTGCCGCTGGCCATGACCAAGTCGCTCCTGGGTGACATCGGCGCCCATGTTCGGCTGGCCGCGCTGGCCGCCGAATCGGACGCACTGTTCGAGGAGCTTGCGCGCGGGGCGCAACAAGAGGGTGATCTGCGCGGGGATGTTGCTCCGCGGGCGGTGATCGGTGTGCTGAATACCGCGGTCTGCCGTCCGGGCGCCCGCGTCGACGACCCGCTGGTCACGGTGGTCCTCGACGGCCTGAAGGCCCGGTGACCGGAAACCCTCCGCCCATGCAATCACCCGAACGAGGGACCTCTGTGGCCCCGGGACGTGACTAGCATTTCCTGCAGGCGTCCACGGGCGTACAGACGGGTGGGGGGAGTCGGTTCATGCATGTACCGGAGCCGGTGGTGTACGGGCTGGTGCTGGCCCTTGTGGTCCTGTCGCCCCTGATCGGCTTCGGCCGGGCCAAATGGGTAGCGGTCCTGACCCTGCTGGATATCGGTGAGTACCGGGTGCTCATGGAGAAGGACCCCTTCACGATGGCGGTGGCCGTCACCGCGTTGCTGGGGGCTCTTCTGCTGCTCGCGGAGATGTCCATTGCGAGCGGGCTGTCGGGCGCCCTGTGGCTGTTCTGCGGGGTGCTGGTGGCGCTGGCCTTCGCCCGGAAGTCGGAGACCGCCGACTTGATCGTGCACGCGAGGCCCTGGGTGGCGGTCTCGACGGGGGTGGCCGCGGGTGCGCTGGCCGTCCGGGCGCGGCGGGCCAGGCTGATCGCGCACGACCCGTCCGAAGGTATGCGGGGTACGTGATGGGGCAGTCCCCGTCCACCGTCCTCCAGATCGTCCTGCTGGTGCTGTTCGTCCTCCCGGGGGTCACCTACCAGTTCCTGCGGGAGCGCTGGCGCGGCCCCGTCCCCGGCGAACAAGACCTGGGGGAGAGGGTGTTGCGGGCAGTGGCGGCCTCCGTCGTGCTCGACACCCTGTATCTGGTGGCGGCAGGGCCCGAGTTGGTGAGGCTCACCCGGCGCACCTGGGCGGACGGCTGGGGAGCGGCCGCACAGCAACCGCGGCCGGCCGGGCTGCTGGGGCTGGTGCTGTTCGTCGTCGTGCCGGCTGTGGCGGCGGGCGGTGTCACCTGGTGGCAGCGGAGAAGGCGGCCCGCGCGCTACGGGTCGACGCCCACGGCCTGGGACCATCTGTTCCGCCGCTCCGGCCCCTGCTTCGTGCGCATGCGGCTGCGGGACGGCGCGTGGGTGGGCGGCTGGTACGGGAGCAGGTCGTACGCCACCTCGTATCCACAGGCGCCCGAGATCTACCTCGAATCGGCGTGGCTGATGAGGCCCGACGGCAGCTTCGTCCGGCCCGTCCGGGACAGTGCGGGGATCCATGTCCGCGCGGCCGACACCGATGTGCTGGAGCTCCTCTCCCCGCCCACCGCCGCCGTCACGCCGCCCGACACCGCTCGGACAGCCGTCCCGGCCGTGCCGGCCGCCCGAACCACCGAGGAGCCGAGATGACCGCGTCCCGGGCCGAAGAGCCGGAACTGACCGAATTCGAGAAGAAGTTGCTCAAGAAGGGCGCCGGGGAGTACCGGGGATACACGCCGGGCGCGAGCCTGCCCGAACCGACGCGTGGCCCCTCGGACCCGGCAGGGGTCTCCGCTCCGCCGCGTGATACCGACACGGTCGCACGGCAGTCCGAGCCTGTGGACGCGCCGTCGGACGGGGCCTGAGCTCCCCGCTCGTCGTTCAGCAGCCCACATGCAGATAACTCGCCCAGAACTGCGGCCTGTTGGGGCACAGTTCACGAACCGCCAGGGTGGCGCGGTGTACCGCGGCCGCCGCGTCGACCGGCACGTCGCGCCGAACCGCGTCCGCCAGCTCCGCATAGACCTTCTCGGCGAACACGGAGCTGACCTCGTCCTCGGCCGGCCACAGCGTCGCGATGACATGGCGGTAACCCGCCAGTTGGAAGGCCGAGGCCAGATGGATGGCCTCGTCCGCATGACGCGGCGCGGTGCGGGCGGTGTCGCACGAGGACAGATAGGCGAGTTCGGGGCTCCCCAGGTCGAGCCCGGACACGTCCTCGACGGTCAGCAGGTTTTGATGGTGGTCGTGCAGGAGCAGCCCGCCGCGTGAGGGGACGTCCGGATCGGACACCGTATGGCAGGCGAAGTGGGCCCAGGAGTGGCGCGGGAGCGCCCTGAGGACCCGCTCCCGGGTCGCCTCCGCGTTACTGAGACGGACGGTATCCGGGAAGAGCCCCCGCACCATCCGCGCCTCCGCCTCGGCGCCGCTGAGCGGACTCGCGCCGGGGGTGCTGGACATGGTGACCGCGAGGGGCACTCGCTGTCCCGAGGGAGCGGCTCGGGCGGCACGGGCGGTGGCCAGGGACCGAACCGTGGGCGTGTAGGAGGAGACCACCCGGTCGAGCAGGGAGCGGGTGCCGTCGTGGTGTCCGGCGGCGTGGACCGGCAGCAGGGCGAGCGATCCGGTCGGCACCCACCACACGCGGGGCAGGTCCTGACCACGACGGGCGCCGTGCAGGTCCTTGAGAGCGTTCAGTACGGGCTCCGCCAGGACGTCCCACAGCCAGCCGAGCACCTCCTGCACGACCTCGGCCCGCTCCGACTCGTCTGCGCTCGCGGGGTCCAGTGCCGAGTCCAGAGTGCGTTGCCGGTGCTCGGCCTCGTCCGGGGTGACGTGCAGCGGGACGGAACGGATGCCGTCGGGGGCGACGATGACGGCATCGGAGCGGTACCGGCTCACGTTCAGATACACGACGGCGCCCTCGGCAGCCCCGGCGAGCAGCCGCTGCGGGGAGGGCGGCCCGGCGAAGTCCGTGAGCCCGTCGAGCGACCGGATCTCCCGCAGCAGCACGTCCCAGCGCTCGCCCTCCTCGCGACGCCGGAAGCGGCAGCCCGAGGCATCGGCTGCGAGCCGTTCGGTACGTCCCTCGGCGAGAGCCGCCCGCAGCTCCTCGAACTCCCGCGCCAGTGAGGGATCGAGGGCCCGCAGCTCGCCGATGTCGGCCCGCAGGTCCAGTTCCCGGGAGAGCAGTACGCCCCGCCCCAGCTCCAGCATCGCGACCGCTCGCTCGGGCGCACCCTCGGCGAGGGCGCAGGCGGCGGCGTCCGCCGCGATTCCGGTGTAGCGGCCGAGCCGGTCCTCCTGGTCGGCTCGGCGCAGTTCGCGGCCGGCCAGCCGGGGCAGCAGGCCGATGACGGTCTCGAACGCCGTCACCGCGTCCTGGTACCGGGTGGCCGAGGCGGCGATGTCGCTCCAGAGCAGTCCGGCCCGCATCCGCGTCGGCACGTCGGCCCTCGGGTGGGTCGCGGCCGCCCGCGCCGCGTCGAGCGCCGACTCCAGGCGCCCCGTACGGCCCGGACCGTCGCCGTCCGGCGCGTCGGCCGTGTCGTACTGGCTGCGGTCGCGGAGCGCCAGCGCCGCGACGACCTGGTACACCGCCCGTTCGGGGGCGTCGTCCGGAGCCGTGCGCAGAGCCCGCTCGCTCAGGCCGACGGCCTCGTCCAGATCGGCCGTGGGCGGCTGCCGGTCCTGACCCGCGCGCAGTCCGTGCCGGGTACGCAGTGCCAGGCCGAGGTTGCTCAGACATGTCGCGAACAGCGCCTCACTCGGCTCGAGCGTCTCCAGAGCCTCCCGTCCCAGCTTCACCGCCCTGTCGACATCCGAGAGGTCACCGGTCCGTTTTCCCCGCTGCACGAGCAGGTAGCAGAGCGTGGTCCGGTCCGCCGCGCGCCGGTCGCCGCGGCGGTCCGCCCACTCCACCGCCGCCGACACCTGGGCCACGGCCCGTTCCAGGACGTCCATGTCGTCGGTGCGCAGGAACTCGCTGTGCAGTGCGGCGCCGAACTGACCGCATGTACCGGGGAAGTACGGGCTGCGGCGGGGGACGAGCCCGACGGAATCGCGCCCGGCTGCGACGGCCCGTGTCAGATCGTCCGCCGCGCCGAGATGGTCGTAGCGCAGCCGTAACGCGGTGCTGAGCTGACAGAGCAACCTGCCCCGGGTCTGGCGTGTGCCACGGTCCCCCTCGGCCCGCGCACCGGCCTCGACGGCCTCGTCGAGATCGCGCAGTCGGCCGAGCCGCTCGTACCGCATCCGCACGGCCCTGACCAGCCCGGTGACATGACCGAGATGGGAGGAGTGGCCCACGGTCTGCCGGGCGGCGGTGCGGAAGTCCTCGACGGCCAGGTCCAGAACGGCCAGATCATCCGAAGCGGCGTAGCTGCGCAGCCGCTCCTCACCGGAGGCCGCGTGCTCGCTCGCCGCCTGCGGGTCGTTCGCCGCGTTGGCGCGCTGCTCCGGCGTGGTCAGCTGAAGACGTGCGAAGGCGACCGTGCCCGCCACTGTCGCCGAGACATAGGTCGACGGCCCGTACCAGGAGGGAGTGGAGCCGGGAAACAGCCAGACGCCCTCCTCCACCAGCTGCGACACGACGAATCCCAGGATGCCCCAGGACATGCGGCCGCTCGACTTTCCGACGAGCCGGTCACCGGCGCAGAGAAAGAAAAGCATGGTCAGCGTTCCGAGCACGCCGATCGCCAGTGGCCAGTCCGACATTCGCTGCGCTGCCCCTCGTCCGAGCCCGCCGTGTCCCGACGGTGCCTTCGCGTTGGCACCGTACAGCTGCGCCCGGCCCGGAAACAGGGAAGTCTCCGTAAGAGGGAGCGGCAGCGGGCGCAGCGTGGCATATCAGGGAGTGCGACCCGCGCACGGATGGGGTTGTGGGGGCGCGGGATTTCAGATGTCAGCCGTGGCGGTGCGCGGTGTCGGAAGCACCGCCGAAGAGCCGGCCGATCGCCCGGAAGGGCAGGCTGACAACAGTGGCGACGGCGCCACCGATCGAACGGAAAACGTCTGCGATTGCCTTGAGCATGTGACTTTCCTTCCCGTGGTCCCGCCGTAAGTGGGTCCGGGTTGTGCAGTCGGGCGGACTTGTCGCGTACCCCGGGCTCCGGTGGTAAAACGTGCGCACGCATTCAGGTGCTCACTCGCTTTTCCGTACCACCTTCTGAATAGCCGGCCGACTCGTCGCGGGTTACCGGCCCTTTCAGCGTACGCCCGAATTCCGGATCGGTTTTTCTCTTTGCTGTGCCATGCGAGAGGGCCCCGATGCTGGGGAGCATCCGGGCCCTCGTTTCGTGCATGACGTGCGTGCGCCGTTTACGGCAGTTGTGCCGCCCGTGCCTCGCGCCGGTTGTCGCGGAACGTGTTCACCCGGCGGGCGGTCGCGAAGAGCGGGATGACCGCACCGAGGACCACCTGGAGCGCGCAGCCGGTCTGGAGCAGCAGCTGACCGCCGGGGGCATCGAACGCCCATGCGGCCAGCAGCCCCATCGCGGCCACGATCCAGCCGAGCATCGCCACCGCGAGGACACCTCGCGGCTTGGGGTACTCGACCCGGCTGACCATCAGCCATGCCACTCCGATGATCGCGAGCAGCGTCGGGACGAAGGGCAGCTCCAGGAGCACGACCGAGATCACCGTGAGCGCACCGAAGGGGCTCGGCATGCCCTGGAACATGCCGTCCTTCAAGGTCACGCAGGAGAATCTCGCAAGCCTGAGCACCACCGCCAGCAGCACGACGATCGCCGCCAGGGCCGAGACCCGCTGGTGCGCGTCGTCCGCGACCATGCCGTACACGAGGACGAAGTACGCCGGGGCGAGTCCGAAGCTGACCAGGTCCGAGAGGTTGTCCAGCTCGGCACCCATCGGCGAGGAGCGCAGCTTGCGGGCCACGAGTCCGTCGAACAGGTCGAAGATGGCTGCCATCAGCATGAGGATCACGGCAGTGGCCGCGGAGTGCCGGGCCATGCCGCTCTCGTCGCTGCCCGTGAGGTGCGGGATGAGAATGCCCGTGGTGGTGAAGTACACCGCCATGAAGCCGCACGTGGCGTTACCGAGGGTGAGGGTGTCCGCTATCGACAGCCGCATCGAGAGCGGCATGTTCTCGGTGTCGTCCGCCTCGTCGGCCTCGGGCACCCAGCCTGCCTGTGTCTCAGGATCAATCACGGTCAATTCGAGTCACCCCCGCGGTGGTGGCCTGGCCGACCTCGACCGCGACATCGATACCTTCCGGAAGGTAGATGTCGACCCGGGAGCCGAAGCGGATCAGGCCGATCCGCTCACCCTGGTCCACCTTCGTGCCCTGCGGGACATAGGGCACGATGCGGCGGGCGACGGCGCCCGCGATCTGCACCATCTCGATGTCGCCGAGCTCGGTGTCGAAGTGCCAGACAACGCGCTCGTTGTTCTCGCTCTCCTTGTTGAACGCCGGGACGAAGCCACCGGGGATGTGCTCGACCGATGTCACCGTGCCGGCCAGTGGCGCCCGGTTGACATGGACATTGAGCGGGCTCATGAAGATCGCGACGCGGGTACGCCCGTCCTTCCACGGCATGATGCTCTGCACCACGCCGTCGGCCGGTGAGATGACGCGCCCCTGGGTGATCTCGCGCTCGGGGTCGCGGAAGAACCACAGCATGCCCGCCGCAAGCGCGGTGGTGGGCACGGCCACCGCCGCCCAGCGCCCGGACCTGCGGGCCCGGGACAGGCTGAGTGCGGCGGTGGCGACGGTCGGGAGGAGCCACGGCGAAGCTCCGCGTGCAAGGCGGACCCCGCCGCGTGGTGCAGAGGTATGGCTGTCGGGCATGGATGACCTTCGTAGCGGATGATGCCGCGCTGGCAACGGGGGACGGCGGCTTTTCCGGCGATGTTATCGGTTGCGGACCGCAACTGGGCAAGCCAGCAGCCGAGTCGGACGTCTGGAAGGCACCGGATGAGGATGACAGGGTGTGATCTTCTTCGCGATTAAATCACCGCGAAGTGGACAATCAGCCCTGGAACCGGTACTCCTCGAGGAGTCGGCGCCCGATGATCATTTTCTGGATCTCGGCGGTACCTTCACCGATCAGCAGCATCGGGGCCTCCCGGTAGAGGCGCTCGATCTCGTACTCCTTGGAGAAGCCGTAACCGCCGTGGATCCGGAAGGCGTCCTCGACGACTTCCTTGCAGTACTCGGAGGCGAGGTACTTCGCCATCCCTGCCTCCAGGTCGTTTCGTTCCCCGGAGTCCTTTTTGCGCGCTGCATTTACCATCATCGCATGCGCAGCTTCGACCTTGGTGGCCATTTCGGCCAGCTTGAACTGGATCGCCTGGTGCTGCGCGATCGGCTTTCCGAAGGTGTGGCGCTGCTGTGCGTAGGAAACGCCCAGCTCGAATGCACGCTGTGCGACGCCGCAGCCACGTGCGGCGACATTCACCCGGCCGACCTCCACGCCGTCCATCATTTGGTAAAACCCTCGGCCGGTGGTGCCGCCGAGGACGCGATTGGCCGGAATGTGTAGTCCGTCCATGATGAGTTCCGTCGTGTCGACGCCCTTGTAACCCATCTTGTCGATCTTCCCGGGGATCGTGAGGCCCGGCCGCACCTCACCGAATCCGGGCTCCTTCTCCACCAGGAAGGTCGTCATCGACTTGTGCGGAGGCGTGCCCTCGGGGTGGCCTTCGTCACTCCGGCACAGCACGGCGACGAGATTGGATGTGCCGCCGTTCGTCAGCCACATCTTCTGGCCGTTCAGTACGTACTCGTCACCGTCCCTGACGCCCTTCGAGCTGATCGCGGAGACGTCGGAGCCCAGGGCCGGCTCGGACATCGAGAACGCGCCGCGCACCTCGCCCAGCGCCATCCGCGGCAGGAAGGTGTCCTTCTGCTCCTGCGTGCCGTGCTGCTTGAGCATGTACGCCACGATGAAGTGCGTGTTGATGATCCCCGACACACTCATCCAGCCGCGGGCGATCTCCTCCACGCACAGCGCATAGGTGAGCAGCGACTCACCCAGACCGCCGTACTCCTCGGGAATCATCAGCCCGAAAAGTCCGAGCTCCTTGAGGCCCTCGACGATTTCGGTCGGGTACTCGTCGCGGTGCTCCAGCTGGGTCGCGACCGGAATGATCTCCTTGTCGACGAAATCCCGGACCGTCGAGAGGATTTCCTGCTGGACATCGCTGAGCCCGGCAGTCTGGGCGAGTCGGGTCATGGCTGCTTCTCCACGTTCTTCTGCGAAGGCTGCTTCGGCTCCGGGCGGCCGGGCTGTTCCCCGCCCCGCTCCTTGATGTACGTCTCCGTGGGGACCATCACCTTGCGGCGGAACACGCAGATCAGTGTCCCGTCCTGCTTGTATCCCCGGGTTTCCACATAAACGATTCCGCGGTCGCTCTTGGACTTCGAAGGAGTCTTGTCCAGAACGGTCGTCTCGCCGTAGACCGTGTCGCCGTGGAACGTAGGCGCGACGTGTTTGAGCGACTCGACCTCCAGGTTGGCGATCGCCTTTCCGGAGACGTCCGGCACCGACATGCCGAGCAGGAGCGAGTAGATGTAGTTGCCGACGACAACGTTCTTGCCGAAATCGGTCGTGCTCTCCGCGTAGTTGCTGTCCATGTGCAGCGGGTGATGATTCATGGTCAACAGGCAGAAGAGGTGGTCGTCGTATTCGGTGACGGTCTTTCCGGGCCAGTGCTTGTAGATCGCACCGACTTCGAATTCCTCGTATGTGCGTCCGAACTGCATATCAGGCCTCCGGCGCTTCGAACTTGGAGGTTCGCTCCATGCCGGCGGCCCGGCCCTTGCCCGCGATGACCAGGGCCATCTTCCGGCTGGCCTCGTCGATCATCTCGTCGCCGAGCATCGCCGAGCCCTTCTTGCCGCCTTCCTCGGAGGTGCACCAGTCGTAGGCGTCGAGGATCAGCTCCGCGTGGTCGTAGTCCTCCTGCGAGGGCGAGAACACCTCGTTGGCGGCGTCGACCTGACCGGGGTGCAGCACCCACTTGCCGTCGAAGCCGAGGGCCGCCGCACGGCCCGCGACCTCGCGGTACGCGTCCACGTCCCGGATCTGGAGGAACGGCCCGTCGATCGCCTGGAGGTCGTGGGTGCGTGCCGCCATCAGAATGCGCATCAGGATGTAGTGGTAGGCGTCCGCGCCGTACCCGGGCGGCTGCTGGCCGACGACCAGGGTCTTCATGTTGATCGAGGCCATGAAGTCGGCCGGGCCGAAGATCAGGGTCTCCAACCGGGGTGAGGCGCCGGCGATGTCGTCGATGTTCACCAGGCCCTTGGCGTTCTCGATCTGCGCCTCGATGCCGATCTTCCCTACCTCGAAGCCCATCGTCTTCTCGATCTGGGTGAGCAGCAGGTCCAGGGCGACGACCTGCTGGGCGTCCTGGACCTTCGGCAGCATGATGCAGTCGAGGTTCGGGCCCGCGCCCTCGACGACCGTGATGACGTCGCGGTAGGTCCAGTGCGTCGTCCAGTCGTTGACCCGCACGACCCGGGTCTTGCCGCTCCAGTCGCCGTTGTTGAGCGCGTCGACGATGTGGTGGCGGGCGCCCTCCTTGGCGAGCGGCGCGCAGGCGTCCTCCAGGTCGAGGAAGACCTGGTCGGCCGGGAGGCCCTGGGCCTTCTCCAGGAAGCGGGGGTTGCTTCCCGGTACCGCGAGACAGGAGCGGCGGGGGCGCAGGCGGTTGACGGCAGTCATGCGGGGACCTCCAGAGGGTCGAGCTTGTTCGCTTTCCGGATCTCGTCGACGATACGGCCGATGATCTCCGTGATACCGAAGTCCTTCGGGGTGAATACGGCTGCGACACCGGCACCGATCAGGGCGGCGGCGTCGGCGGGCGGGATGATCCCGCCGGCGATCACCGGGATGTCGCCGGCGCCGGTCCTGCGGAGCCTGGTCAGCACGTCGGGCACCAGCTCGGCGTGCGAACCGGACAGGATCGACAGGCCGACGCAGTGCACGTCCTCGGCGACGGCGGCCGAGACGATCTGTTCGGGCGTGAGGCGGATGCCCTGGTAGACGACCTCGAAACCGGCGTCGCGCGCGCGTACCGCGATCTGCTCCGCTCCGTTGGAGTGCCCGTCCAGGCCGGGCTTGCCGACCAGCAGCCGCAGCCGGCCCACGCCCAGGTCCTCGGCGGTCCGGGTGACCTTCTCGCGGACCAGGGCGAGCGGGGTGCCCGCCTCCGCCGTCACCGCCACCGGAGCGGACGACACCCCGGTCGGTGCGCGGAACTCGCCGAAGACGTCGCGCAGCGCCCAGGACCACTCGCCCGTGGTGACACCCGCGCGGGCGCACTCGACGGTGGCCTCCATCATGTTCTCGGTGCCGGCGGCGGCCTTCTTCAGGACGGCCAGCGCCTCGGTGGCGCGGGCCTCGTCGCGGTTGTCGCGCCACTCGTGGAGTGCCGCCACGACCTTGGCCTCGATCGAAGGGTCGACCGTCATGATCGCGGCGTCCAGGTCGGCGGTCAGCGGGTTGGGCTCGGTCGTCTCATAGATGTTGACACCGACGATCTTCTCCTCACCACCCTCGATCCGGGCCCGCCGCGCCGCGTGCGAGGAGACCAGTTCGGACTTGAGATAGCCGGACTCGACGGCCGCCATCGCGCCGCCCATCTGCTGGATCCGGTCGATCTCCGCGAGCGATTCGGTGACCAGCTCGTCCACCTTGGCCTCGATGACATGGGACCCGGCGAAGATGTCCTCGTACTCCAGCAGATCGCTCTCGTGGGCGAGTACCTGCTGGATACGGAGCGACCACTGCTGGTCCCAGGGGCGCGGCAGCCCGAGCGCCTCGTTCCAGGCGGGCAGCTGCACCGCACGGGCGCGGGCGTCCTTGGAGAGGGTGACGGCCAGCATCTCCAGCACGATCCGCTGGACGTTGTTCTCCGGCTGCGCCTCGGTCAGCCCCAGCGAGTTGACCTGGACGCCGTAGCGGAAGCGGCGCTGCTTGGCGTCGGTGATGCCGTAGCGCTCCCGGGTGATCTGGTCCCAGATGCGGCCGAAGGCGCGCATCTTGCACATCTCCTCGATGAAGCGGACACCCGCGTTCACGAAGAAGGAGATCCGTGCGACCACATCGCCGAACCTCTCCTCGGGCACCTGCCCGGAGTCGCGCACCGCGTCGAGGACCGAGACGGCCGTGGACATGGCGTACGCGATCTCCTGGACCGGGGTGGCCCCCGCCTCCTGCAGGTGGTAGCTGCAGATGTTGATCGGGTTCCACTTCGGGATGCGGTTGATCGTGTACGTGATCATGTCGGTGGTGAGCCGCAGCGAGGGGCCGGGCGGGAAGACGTGCGTCCCGCGCGACAGGTACTCCTTGACGATGTCGTTCTGGGTGGTGCCCTGCAGCTTGCCCGGGTCGGCGCCCTGTTCTTCGGCGACCACCTGATAGAGCGCCAGCAGCCACATCGCGGTGGCGTTGATCGTCATCGAGGTGTTCATCTGCTCCAGCGGGATGTCCTGGAACAGCCGGCGCATGTCACCGAGGTGCGAGACGGGCACGCCGACCCGGCCCACCTCGCCGCGGGCGAGGACGTGGTCGGGGTCGTACCCGGTCTGGGTCGGCAGGTCGAAGGCGACCGACAGGCCTGTCTGGCCCTTGGCGAGATTGCGCCGGTAGAGCTCGTTGGACGCCTCGGCGGTCGAGTGGCCCGCGTACGTCCGCATGAGCCAGGGGCGGTCCTTCTGACGGCCGGTCATGTCAGATGTTCCTGAATCGGTTGATGGCGTCGATGTGCTGCTCGCGCAGTTCCCCGTCGCGCACGCCCAGGCCCTCGGTGGGCGCCAGCGCCAGGACGCCGACCTTGCCCTGGTGGAGGTTGCGGTGCACGTCGTACGCGGCCTGGCCGGTGTCCTCCAGGGAGTAGACCTTCGACAGGGTCGGGTGGATCTTCCCCTTCGCGACCAGGCGGTTGGCCTCCCACGCCTCGCGGTAGTTGGCGAAGTGCGAGCCCACGATCTTCTTCAGCGACATCCACAGGTAGCGGTTGTCGTACTCGTGGGTGTAGCCCGAGGTCGAGGCGCAGGTGACGATCGTGCCGCCCTTGCGGGTCACGTACACACTCGCGCCGAAGGTCTCCCGGCCCGGGTGCTCGAAGACGATGTCGACGTCCTCACCGCCGGTCAGTTCGCGGATGCGCTTGCCGAACCGCTTCCACTCGCGCGGGTCCTGGTTGTGCTCGTCCTTCCAGAACCTGTATCCCTCGGCGTTGCGGTCGATGATCGCCTCGGCGCCCATCTTCCGGCAGATCTCCGCCTTCTGGTCGCTGGAGACGACACAGATCGGGTTGGCGCCGCCTGCCAGTGCGAACTGCGTGGCGTAGGAGCCGAGTCCGCCGCTGGCGCCCCAGATCAGCACGTTGTCGCCCTGCTTCATGCCCGCGCCGTTGCGCGAGACGAGCTGGCGGTAGGCGGTGGAGTTGACCAGGCCGGGGGCCGCCGCCTCCTCCCAGCTGAGGTGGTCCGGCTTCGGCATCAGCTGGTTGGACTTCACCAGGGCGACCTCGGCGAGCCCGCCGAAGTTGGTCTCGAAGCCCCAGATGCGCTGCTCGGGGTCGAGCATCGTGTCGTTGTGGCCGTCCGAGGACTCCAGTTCGACCGAGAGGCAGTGCGCGACGACCTCGTCACCGGGCTTCCAGGCGTTGACGCCGGGACCGGTGCGCAGGACGACGCCCGCCAGGTCGGAGCCGATGACGTGGTACGGGAGGTCGTGGCGCTTGCTGAGGTCGCTGAGCCTGCCGTACCGCTCCAGGAAGCCGAAGGTCGAGACGGGCTCGAAGATCGACGTCCACACGGAGTTGTAGTTGACCGAGCTGGCCATGACCGCCACCAGCGCCTCGCCCGGGCCGAGCTCGGGCACCGGCACGTCCTCGATGTGGAGGGACTTGCGGGGGTCCTTGTCACGGCTGGCGACGCCGGCGAACATCTCGGCCTCGTCCTTGTGCACGGTCACCGCGCGGTACGACTCGGGGATGGACAGTGCCGCGAAGTCCGCGGCCGTGCTGTCCTGCGACTGGATCGCGTCCAGGATTTCCTTCACGGTGTGCCTCCGGTGGCGCGGCGTCGAGGGAACGCTTGAGGGTCCTGCGGAGCAGGGGGAGCGGTGTTGCGTGGAGGTGTGCCGTCGGTTCGGCGGGTGATGCTCGGCTGTTTGCTCTGTGGAGCAGAAGGGTTTGCCTGTGACGCAGGCGTCCGGGCGCGCAGGCACCTGGCTTGCGGGGACAGCCGGCGTACGTGAGGTCTCTGCACGCCGGCCGCCCGGACGACTTCAACGTATGGCACTCCGTGACAGCTGACAAGGCACTGGGTGCCAGCAATTTCCCTCAATTGTCATCCGGGTGCCACGCATGAGCAACACGGGGAGCGTTTTGGTGTGTTGCGCCCCGTTGTGGGCGCTCAGGTGGTGGGGCGGTACACGTACGGGGTGGTGGTGGTCAGGGCCGTGAAGCCGAGGCGCTGCAGGATCGGGCGGCTCTGCTCGGTCGCGTCCACCTGGAGGTACCGGTAGCCGCGCTCGGCGGCGATCCGCGCCCGGAAGGCGATCAGGGCCCGGTAGACGCCCTGGCCGCGCCACGCCTCGACCGTGCCGCCGCCCCACAGCCCGGCGAAGCCGGTGCCGGGATACAGCTCCATCCTGGCCGAGCTCACCGGCTCGTCGCCTGCCATGGCGAGTACCCCCACGAAGTGGTCCGGGTCCTCCTTGAGCCGGGCCAGCACCTGGTGCCGCAGCCGGGGCAGGTCCGAGCCGAACGCCTGCTCATGGGCCCGGGCCAGCAGCTCCACATCGGCCTCGTCACGCACGGTACGCAGCCGGACGCCGTCGGGGAGCGCGACCTCGGCAGGAAGGTCCGCGGCGGGCGCGACCAGCAGGGTCTCCGGCTCCTCCGGCTCGAAACCGGCGGCCAGCAGCCGGGCCCCGAGATCGGCAGGGCGGTCGTGCGCGTACAGCTTCCACTCGAAGGCGTCGTACCCGAGCTCCGCGCAGTGGGCCAGCTGCGCGGCGATCGCCGCGTCCGCCCGCTCGGTGCCGAGGTTCGGGGACGACCAGACGACCCCGTTCCAGTCGTGGGCCCCGCCGACCTGCCGAACGACGTCGCCGGTGCGCTCGACGCGGACGCCGGGGCCGTCGGGGCGCGCGTGCTCGCGCATCTCCCGGTCGAACACGGCGAGCAGAGGGTGGCGGTCCTGGTTCGTGGTCATCCGCACACCACAGCACCGGACCGGGCCACCGGCAACCGCGTTTCCCGGCCGTCGGAGCCGTCGGAGCCGTCGGAGCCGTCGGGGCCGTCGGGGCCGTCGGAGCCGTGGTGGCGGCCCGGCGGGGTGTGCGGCGCCGCTCAGCGCTCCTTGAGCGCCTGCTGGATCGTGCGCATCACTTCGTCCAGTGGCGCGTCCGTGCGGGCCACGGCGACCAGCACCTCGCCCTCCGTGCTCACCGAGGCGGCCGGCGGCTTCGCCGGCTCGCTGCCGGCGGTCCGGCCCGCGCCGATCCCGGTTCCGAAGGTGTCCCGGACGATGGCGAAGGCCTGGTCCAGCTGGGCCTCCACGTCCCCCTGTCCGTCCGCGCGCAGCCAGCGGCGCAGCACGTGGTTGTGCGCGGTGACCACGGCGGACGCCGCGACCTCCGCCAGCAGCGGGTCGTCGTTGCCCGGATGCTGGTCGCGCTCGTCGAAGTGGCCCAGCAGATAGCGCGTGAACAGCCGCTCGTAGCGGGCCACCGACGCGATCTCGGCCTGCCGCAGGGTGGGCACCTCACGGGTCAGCTTGTAACGGGCCACGGAGACAGCGGGCTTCGCCGCGTACATCCGCATGACTTCCTTGATGCCCTGGCAGACCGTGTCGAGCGGGTGCTCGTGCGCGGGGGCGGCGTTCAGGACCGCCTCGGCCCGTACGAGCGTGTCGTCGTGGTCCGGGAAGATCGCCTCTTCCTTGGAGCGGAAGTGCCGGAAGAAGGTCCGCCGGGCGACGCCCGCGGCGCCCGCGATCTCGTCGACCGTCGTCGCCTCGTACCCCTTCGTGGCGAAGAGCTCCATCGCCGCGGCGGCCAGTTCGCGGCGCATTTTGAGCCGTTGGGCGGCGGCACGGGTGCCTGCGGCGCTTTCCGGGGCGTCGGGTGCGGTGGACACACGGGGGGACCTGGCGGGCTGGGACATGGTGTGAACGTACTGCATCAGTGCAGGGGAGTGCGCCTGTGGGGGCGGGCTGCCCGGAGGGCCGAGCAGCCCGCCCCACCCTGCTCCTCCGTCAGCGGCGGGCATATTCGCGGAAGCCGCGCCCCGTCTTGCGGCCGAGGCAGCCGGCGGCCACCAGGTGCTCCAGCAGCGGCGCCGGGGCCAGGCCGGGGTCGCGGAACTCGCTGTGCAGCACCTTCTCGATGGCCAGCGAGACATCGAGCCCCACGACGTCCAGGAGCTCGAAGGGGCCCATCGGGTAACCGCCGCCCAGCTTCATCGCGGCGTCGATGTCGTCCAGGGTCGCGTAGTGCTCCTCGACCATCTTGATCGCGTTGTTCAGGTACGGGAACAGCAGCGCGTTCACGATGAACCCGGCCCGGTCCCCGCAGTCCACCGGGTGCTTGCGCACCTTCACGCAGACCTCGCGGACCGTGGCGTGCACATCGTCGGCGGTGAGCACCGTACGGACCACCTCGACCAGCTTCATCGCGGGCGCCGGGTTGAAGAAGTGCATCCCGATGACGTCCTCGGGCCGCGAGGTGGCCCGGGCGATCGAGACCACCGGCAGCGAGGACGTGGTGGTGGCGAGCACCGCGCCCGGCCTGCACACCTTGTCCAGGGTGCCGAACAGCTGCTGCTTGACCAGCAGGTCCTCGGCCACGGCCTCGACCGCGAGATCGACCTCGCCGAGGGAGTCCAGCGAGCCCGCCGCGGTGATCCGGGCCAGCGTCTCGTCCCGCGCCCCGGCCGTCATCCGGCCCTTGGTGACCGAGCGCTCCAGGGACTTCGCGATCCGGCCCCTGGCGGTGTCCGCCTTGTCCTGGCTGCGCGCGGCGAGCACCACGTCGTAACCGGCCTTCGCGAAGACCTCGGCGATCCCCGAAGCCATCGTCCCGGAGCCGGCGACGCCCACCGAACGCACGGTGCGCCCGGCATCCGCCCCGCCGTCCCGGGAGGGCGTCAGCGCGTCCGGCACCACCGTCTGGCTGCCCGGCTCCGCGTACGTGTAGAAGCCGCGGCCCGTCTTGCGGCCGGTGAGCCCGGCCTCGCTGAGCTGGCCGAGGACGGGTGCGGGGGCGTGCAGCCGGTCGTGCGAGGCGGAGTACATCGCCTCCAGGACGGTACGGGCCGTATCGATGCCGATCAGGTCCAGCAGGGCGAGCGGGCCCATCGGCAGCCCGCAGCCCAGCTTCATCGCCGCGTCGATGTCCTCGCGGGAGGCGTAGTTCGCCTCGTACATCGCGGCCGCCTGGTTGAGGTAGCCGAACAGCAGGCCGTCGGCCACGAACCCCGGCCGGTCGCCGACCGCGACCGGCTCCTTGCCCAGCAGGCGGGCGAGCTCGGTGACCGCCACGACGGCGGGCGGCGCGGTCAGCACGGAGGAGACCACCTCGACCAGCTTCATCGCGGGCGCCGGGTTGAAGAAGTGCAGGCCCAGCACCCGCTCCGGGTGCTGCGACTCGGCGGCGAGCCGGGTCACCGACAGGGCGTTGGTGCCCGTGGCGAGGATCGCGGTGGGCGAGACGACCGCGTCGAGGTCCCGGAAGACCTGCTGCTTGATCTCGTACGTCTCGGGCACGACCTCGATGACCAGCTCCGCCTCGGCAGCGGCCCGGAGGTCGGAGAAGGTGCGGAACCGGGAGAGGATGTCGCGCCGTTCCTCCTCGGTGATCCGCTCGCGCTGCACGGCGCGTGCGGTGGAGGCCTCCAACGCGGCGACGGCCTGGCGTGCTGCCGCGTCACTGACGTCGATACCGATGACCTCGCGGCCGGATCGGGCGAGGACCTCGGCGATGCCGGTGCCCATCGTGCCGAGGCCGACGACGGCGATGGTGCTGAGCGGGGTGTCCATCACGGGACTCCAGGGATGAGTGACGACTGAGGGACGCACGGCGCGCGGCCGATGGGAGGGCCGGTGGCCCGGACCGCCGCACGGCGTGCGGGAGTTGCCTGTCGTGGTGCTCGGGTCCGGGCGCGAAGGGCGCGCCGGGACCGGGAAGGGGCGGCGGACTCTGTCCCGGAGTCACGCCTCGCAAAGCTGCCGAACCGACATTCACTCCGGGTGGCTGCGTCACCAGGCCACCGGAGCCGGCGGGGGAGTGTCCCGCTCACATGAGGTTAACCGGCGAGTAACGAGCGCGCCAGCCCTGGATCGTTATGGGCCACCTCACATTCACGCCACCCGTCGGTACGCTGCGTGGTCACCGATACGCTGACGGTCATGGACGAGGAGTACCGGTCGCTGACGCACCGGCTGGCCGACGAGGCGGGGGAGTCAGCGGCCTACCGCAGACTGCTCGCCACCGATGACGACGAGGAACTCGCGCAGGTCCTCGTCGAGCCCGAACGCCCGCTGTGGGCCCGCGAGATCGCTGCCTTCCGGCTGGGCTGCGGAGGAGACCGCCGGGCCTTCGAGACCCTGGTGCTGCTGCTCAACCACCGCGACCCGGAGCGCTGCGCCGGCGCCGCCCACGCCCTGGCCCGTCTCGGCGACCCGCGCACCCCGCGCGCAGCAGCCGCGCTCGCGACCAACTCCCTGCGCACGGCGTACGCCCTGTACCCGGTCCGGCTGCTCGGCGAACTGCGGGCACCGGAGTCCCTGCCGGCGCTGACGAGCACCCTGCGCAGACTGCTCGGGCCGGACGAACCGCACTGGCGGGTGGCGCTCGCCTGCGTCGAGGGACTGGGGCTGCTCGGCGACGCGCAGGCACGTCCGGTGCTGGAGGCGGCCCTGCCGCACCCCCGGCTGGGCGGCGCGGCCGAGGAGGCGCTCAGCAGGCTGCCGGCGGGATGAGGGGGCACGTCGGGTCAGTGCGCCCAGGAAGGGCCGAGAGAGCGTACGTAGCGCACCTCGGGCACCGGTACGCCGTCCACTTCGAAGGGCTCCTCCGCGCCGTCCGGGCGGAAGCCCGCGCGGGCGTAGAAGCGGCGGGCAGGCGCGTTCTCCCTGAGCACCCAGAGCGCCAGGTCCGGATAACCGGCCGCGGTGGCGCGCGCCAGCACCTCGGCCATCAGGGCCCGGCCGACCCCCGTCCCGGTCCTCTCCGGCGACACGTAGATCGCGTAGAGCTCGCCGCGTGCGAGCCGCCTGCCGTTCTCGCGGTACGGGCCGTACGCCGCCCAGCCGACGACGCCGCTGGCCGTCCGTTCGGCCACCACATTGACGACCTCACGGGCGGCGGTGAAGAAGCCGCGCCGCCGCTCCGCGTCCTCGGCGATGTCCATCGCGTCCAGATGCGTCTGCGGCATCAGCCCGGCGTACGCGCTCTGCCAGCCGCGTACCCGGACCGTCGCGACGGCCTCGCAGTCGTCGATGGTCATGTCCCGGACCAGCAGTTCGGGGGCGTGCGCCGGAGTGGGTCGTGTGGTCACACGCCCATCCTGGCGCACGCCCCCGAAAGGACGGCAGCCCCCGGGGCCGTCAGCCCCGGAAGCCGACCATTCCGTGCAGCGCGCTGCCCCGGCCCGCCGCGTCCACGCGGGACGCGGGCTTTGCGGCCTTGGCGGTCGCGGGCTTAGGGTCCGGCGTCCTGGCGCAGACCGCGTCCACATCGCCCCGCTCCGCACGCGGCACGGTGCCCTTGGCGAGGTAGTCCGCCAGGTACTTGTCCAGGCAGGCGTTGCCGCTCAGCGTGATGCCGTGGTTGCCGCCGCCCTGCTCGACGACCAGGCTGGAACCGCGGAGCGCACGGTGCAGGGTGACCCCGCCCTCGTACGGTGTGGCGGCGTCGTCGGTGGCCTGGAAGAGCAGCGCCGGCGGCAGGTCGTGGTTCGAGACCCGGACCGGATTCAGCGGCTCCACCGGCCAGTCGGCGCACGGCGCGTTGTACCAGGTGTTGCTCCAGGCCATGAACGGCGCCTTGGCGTTCACCCTCCAGGCGTCGCTGCGCCAGACGTTCCAGTCGCGCGGCCACTGGGCGTCGCGGCACTGCACGGCGGTGTAGACCGAGTAGCCGTTGTCGCCCTCCGCGTCGACGGCGCCGAACCGCTCGTACGCCTTGACCAGCGCGTCCCCGTCCTTGTCGTTCACATAGGCGGCGAACGCCTCGGCCAGCGCGGGCCAGTAGCCGTTGTAGTAACCGCCCGGCAGGAACGTGTCGTCCAGCTCGCTCGCGCCGACCTTCTTGCCCGCGGGGTGCTTCTTGACCGCGTCCCGCATCCGGTACCAGGCCGCCTCGACCTTCGCCGGGTCGCTCCCCAGCTTGTACGTGGTGTGGTACTTCGCGACCCAGGCGGCGAACGCCTTGTGGCGGGTGTCGAACGCGTAGTCCTGGCTGAGGTTGTCGTCGTACCAGACGCCGGTCGGGTCGACGTTCGAGTCGAGCACCAGGCGCCGGACGCGGTCCGGGAACAACTTCGCGTAGACCGAGCCCAGGTAGGTGCCGTACGAGTAGCCGAGGTAGTTGAGCTTCGCGGCGCCCGTCGCCCGGCGGATCACGTCGAGGTCCTTGGCCGCGCTGACCGTGTCCATGTACGGGAGCAGGTCCGGGTACTTCTTCCCGCAGGCGGCCGCGAAGGACCGGGCGCGGTCCCGGTTGACCTGCTCGTCCCGCAAGGAGTGCGGCACCGAGTCGGGCCGTACCGGATCGGAGTACTTCGGCACGCAGTCCAGCGCCGGCCGGCTCCTGCCCACGCCACGCGGGTCGAAGCCGATCACGTCGTACTGGGCGGCCACCGCCTTCGGCAGCGAGGCGGCGACGAATCCCGCCATCGACAGGCCGCTGCCGCCCGGACCGCCCGGATTGACCAGCAGTGGGCCCTGGAAGGTCTTCGAGGTGTGCGGCACCCGCGTCAGGGCGAGCGTGACCGTGCGGCCCGACGGGTCGTCATGGTTGAGCGGGGCACGCACCGAGGAGCACTGGAGCGTCGGCGACGCCTCGGTGCCGCAGTCGGTCCACTTGAGCGATACGGCGCGCTGCGCACCGGTGTCGGCGGTCGCCGGGGACGGCACGGCGGTCACCAGACCGGCGACCGTCGCCCCGACGGCGAACAGAATTCCTGAACGTTTCGTCATATGGCCTCCCGTGGTGGGGGGAACACGGCTGCGCGTGACGGCAGCCCCCGCCGCATGCTCCCCGCATTCGGGGCCGGAGGATCTGTTCTGCCGAGAGATGACCCGTTTGCCCGTGGGACGCCCGGTGTGCCGGGTCCGTGGCACCCCGTCAGAGCAGGGTCAGCTGGGTGGGTTCGGAGGCGGGTGGCGGCTGCGGCCCGGCGGGCGCGGCCAGGGCGCGCGGGGTCCCTCGGTACGAGGGGCCGATCCCGTACTCGGCCGCCAGCTCGTGCACATGGCGCGTGATGCGGCGCTGGTACGACTTGGGCGCGTACGCCCCGTCCGCGTACAGGCGTTCGTACCGCCCGACCAGTCCGGGATGGTGCCGGCCGAGCCACTCCATGAACCACTCCCGGGCGCCGGGGCGCAGATGGAGGACGAGCGGGGTCACCGAGGTCGCCCCGGCGGCGGCGATGGCGCGGACCGTGGCCCGCAGCTGGTCCGGCCGGTCGCCGAGGAACGGGATGACCGGCGCCATCAGCACCCCGCAGCCGATGCCGTGCTCGCTGAGGGTGCGTACGACGTCCAGGCGGCGCTCGGGGGAGGGCGTGCCGGGCTCCACGGTGCGCCACAGCTCGGGGTCGGTGAAGCCCACCGAGACCGAGACGCCCACCTCGGTGACCTCGGCCGCCTGTCGCAGCAGCTCCAGATCACGCAGGATCAGCGTGCCCTTGGTCAGGATGGAGAAGGGATTCGCGTGGTCGCGCAGGGCCGTGAGGATGCCGGGCATCAGCCGGTAGCGGCCCTCCGCGCGCTGGTAGCAGTCCACGTTGGTCCCCATCGCGATGTGCGCGCCGTGCCAGCGCCCGGAGGTGAGCTCGCGGCGCACCAGCTCCGGGGCGTTGACCTTGACGACGATCTGCGAGTCGAAGCCGAGTCCGGTGTCGAGGTCCAGATAGCTGTGGGTCTTGCGCGCGAAACAGTAGACGCAGGCGTGTGAGCAGCCCCGGTACGGATTGACGGTCCACTCGAACGGCATCCGGGACGCTCCCGGTACCCGGTTCACGATCGAGCGGGCCCGGATCTCGTGGAAGGTGATGCCCCGGAACTCCGGGGTGTCGAAGGTGCGCGTCGTCACCGCGTCCGCGGCGAAGAGCGCGCCGGCATCGCTCTTGGTGATCTTGGCGGGGTTATCTGCCAGATTGTCCCAGCGCATGGACGCCTCCTAGGTAGCACTGCCCCGAGAATAGAACACTTGTTCCCTTGATCGTTTTCTCCCCTTCGTCCGGGACCGGATTTTGAGCCGGGCCGGCGAGGTGGTTGGCTCAGCACACCCCGAACAACCGAGTGCTGGAGGAACAGCCATGGCGCAGGTCGAGGCCACGACAGAGCGGATCATCGCGGCGGACCCGGAAGCGGTGTTCGACGCGCTGGCCGACTACAAGGACGTCCGCGGCAAGGTGCTGCCCGGTCACTTCAGCGAGTACGAGGTGCGTGAGGGCGGCGACGGCGATGGCACGCTCGTCCACTGGAAGCTCCAGGCAACCAGTAAGCGGGTGCGCGACTGCCTGCTGGAGGTCAGTGAGCCCACCGATGGGCAGCTCGTGGAGAAGGACCGCAACTCCTCGATGGTCACGACCTGGACGGTGACCCCGGCCGGTGAGGGCAAGTCCAAGGCTGTCGTCTCGACCGTGTGGAACGGTGCCGGGGGCATCGGCGGTTTCTTCGAGAAGACCTTCGCGCCCAAGGGACTTGGGCGCATCTATGACGAGCTCCTGCAGAATCTCGCCACCGAGGTCGAGAAGTAGCTCCCGCTCCCGCTTTCCGGCCTCACCGGTTCGGGTGGTCTTTCCAGCCGGTCGGTTGTGCGCCGTAGTGCCTCCCACCGGGGGCTAAGCCCTCTGAGTGCGCCGTAAGCGCCCCCCGTCGCGTTTGCCCTCCCTTGTCGCGCAATGCGAGAAATGGGCGGCGCAGATGCGACGAGGGGAGCGGCACGTGGTGGGTGGGATCACTCTGGTGAAGGACGAGCCGGACGGTACGGGCGACACTGCGACGGTGCGGATGTCCGAACCGCCCCCGCCGCCGCCGCCCGTGGTGGAACCGGTCGCCCCGTCTCCGGGCTTCGAGACGGACCCGCGCCGGATCCGGCTGATCTTCGTCGGGCTGATGCTCACGCTGCTGCTCGCGGCGCTCGACCAGATGATCGTCGCCACCGCGCTCCCGAAGATCGTCGGTGAGCTGCACGGCCTGGAGAAGATGTCCTGGGCGGTCACCGCCTATCTGCTCGCCTCGACCATCGGCCTTCCGGTCTACGGCAAGCTCGGTGACCTCTTCGGCCGCAAGGGCGTCTTCCAGTTCGCGATCGTCACCTTCGTCATCGGTTCCGCGCTGGCCGGCTGGTCGCGCACCATGGACGAACTCATCGCCTTCCGCGCCCTCCAGGGCGTCGGCGGCGGCGGGCTGATGATCGGCGTCCAGGCGATCATCGCGGACGTCGTACCGCCCCGTCAGCGCGGCCGGTTCATGGGGCTCATCGGTGCGGCCTTCGGACTCGCCTCCGTGGCAGGGCCGCTGCTCGGCGGATTCTTCACCGACCACGCGTCCTGGCGCTGGTGCTTCTACATCAACATTCCGTTCGGCCTGATCACCCTCGCGGTCGTCACCGTCGTACTGAAGCTCCCGAAGCCGACCGTCCGGCCCCGGCTCGACATCCTCGGCGCCGTCCTGCTGGCCGCCGCCTCCACCTGTGTGGTGCTGGTGACCAGCTGGGGCGGTACGGAGTACGCCTGGGGCTCGGGTGCCATCCTGGGGCTTTCTGCCGGAGCTGCCGTAACGACTCTGCTCTTCATCGCCGTCGAGCACCGCGCGCCCGAACCGATCATTCCGCTGCGGCTTTTCCGTGACTCGATCTTCAATGTCACCGCACTCGTCGGTGCGGTGGTCGGGGTCGCCCTGTTCGGCGCTGCCAGTTACCTGCCGACCTTCCTGCAGATGGTCGACGGGGCCACCGCCACCGAGTCCGGGCTGCTGATGCTGCCGATGATGGGCGGCGTCGTGGCCGCCTCCGTCGTCTCCGGCCAGCTGATCTCCCGTACCGGGCGCTACCGCGCCTACCCGATCGCGGGCAGTGCGCTCTCGGCGTTGGGCATGTGGCTGCTGTCCCTGCTCGAAACCGACACTCCGCGCTGGCAGTACAGCATCGCGCAGGCGGTGCTCGGGCTCGGGATCGGGCTGATCATGCCGGTGCTGGTGCTCGCCGTGCAGAACTCCGTACGGCCCGCCGACCTCGGCACCGCCACCAGCGCCAACAACTACTTCCGGCAGATCGGCGGCAGCGTCGGGGCGGCCGTGTTCGGCACGGTCTTCGCCGGCCGGCTGGCCGACGCGCTGGAGGTGCGCCTGCCGTCCGGGGCCGATCTGCCCGACCCGGAGTCGATCACCCCGCAGCTGGTCCACGCCATGGAACCCGCGCTGCGTGACAGCTATATCCAGGCATACGCCGACGCGATGCCCCGGATCTTCCTCTACCTTGTGCCGGTCCTCGTGCTCGGCCTGTTCTTCGCCTTCTTCCTCAAGGAGAAACCGCTGGTGTCCCACCCCACCCCCGAAACCGCAGCCGAGCCCGCGACGATCCCCTCCGCCCGCACCGACCCCGGCACACACTCCGCCGGACACCTCTCCGGGGTGCCCGTCTGCGGCAGCGTCCAGCACCCCGACGGCACCAAGGTTCCGCGCGCTGCCCTCACCCTCATCGACGTCCAGGGCCGGCAGGTCGGCCGGGGGGCCAGCGGTGACGAGGGACGGTACGCACTCAGTGCTCCCGGGGCCGGTTCGTACGTCCTCATCGCCGCGGCCGGGGGCCATCAGCCGCAGGCGGTCAGCGTCACCGTCGGCGAGCGGCCCGTGGAACTCGACGTGGTGCTCGGGGGCGCCGGCCGGCTGGCGGGGACGGTCCTGACGGCGGACGGCGTTCCCGTGCGGGACGCCGCCGTCACCCTGACCGACGTGCGCGGCGAGGTCGTCTCCTCGACCCGCAGCGGCCGCGAGGGCGGCTATGTGATCTCGGAGCTGGTGGCGGGGGAGTACACCCTGGCGGCCAGCGCCCCCGCGTTCCGGCCGGCCGCGCTGCCGGTCAGTGTGCAGGCGGCCCGGGAGACCCGGCAGGACATCGAACTGGCCGGCGGCGCCGTGCTGCGCGGTGTCGTGCGGGCCGGTGGCGGCCGGCTCGTCGAGGACGCGCGGGTCACCCTCCTGGACGCGGCCGGAAACGTGGTCGACACGGTGACCACCGGGCCCGACGGGGCGTTCCGGTTCGTCGACCTGTCCACCGGCGAGTACACCGTCATCGCGGCGGGCTACCCGCCGGTCGCCACCGTCCTCCAGGTCGCGGGCGGCGGGCGCACCGAACGGGATCTCCAGCTCGGCCACGAGGACTGAGTATCCGGCGTCCGTCACGCACCGCCGGTCCGCAGGCACAGGCGCCGGTGCGATGTGCGGTGCGCCCCCGGTACGGGTGAGTTCCAGGGGGCGCACCACCTTCGAGGGGGATTCCGCCGATGCCCGGCGGGCCCGCGCCGCCGACCCGTAGCGTGGAGTCACGTACCGCAGAACGTTGCGGTGGGGAAGGAGCCTTCCACTCATGGACCTCGGTGTGCCGCCGCAGAGGACACCACCGTCGCGAGACACCGCCGCGGGCCGCGTGCCGCTCGCCGTGGTCGTCGTCGACGCGGACGGACTCGTGTCGCACTGGTCGTCCGGCGCGAGAAAGCTCTTCGGCGTCGCCCGCGAGGCCGCCGTCGGCTGCCCTGCCGGTGAACTGCTCCCGGTCGCCGGGGCGTTACGGGACCGCGGTGAGCCCTCCCGGGACGGGATGTACGCCGAGTTCGGTCCCGAGCTCGACAGCTCCCTCAGCGGCACCGTCGCCTACCCGGCGGCCGGCCGGGCCCGGGTGGAGGGCCGGGACGGGGGCCGGATCGAGGTCCTGTGGTGGGCCTACCCGCTCGTCGGTCCCGGCCCGGGGCGGCTGCTCGTCCTCGCCGCGGACTCCGCTCAACTGCACCGCGAGGAGCGGGAGAAGAGCCGGGGCGGCGAGACGGTCGCCCCCGGATTCGCCCTGCACACCGATTTCCCCGGCTACCGCGAGCTGTCCGGACGGCTGCCCGAGATCCTGCCCAGCATGAGCGTCCAGGAAGCCACCGGAATCGTCTCCCAGGTGCTCGAACTCGGCTACCCCGTACTGGAGTTCAGTCACCATGACCGGGTGCCGGTGACCCCGGACTGGGGCGTGCCGCAGTGGGCCGGACGCCACAGCCCCCTGGACCCGCACCACCGCCCCGACACGCAGCTCGTACCCCCCGAGGTGCCACGCCCCGAGCTGGACCTCGAATACGCGGCAGTCCGCGAGCGGCTGGAGTTCCTCAACGAGGTCAGCGGCCGCATCGGCACCTCCCTCGACCTGGAACGCACCATCCGTGAGGTCACCAGCGCCGCGGTGCCCCGTTTCACGGACTTCGCGGGTACGCATCTGCGCGCCGCGGTCCTCGCCGGTGAGGGCTTCCCGGACGGGCCGCCCGACGTCACCACGATCTGGCACCGGGTCTGGGTCGAGCACAACGACGAACCCGGCCGCTGGGACGACACCGTGCCCGTCGGCGAGTCCATCGCCTTCCCGGAACACACCCCGTTCTTCCAGTGCATGGTCACCGGTGAGCCGGTCATCGTCCCGTATGTCAGCGAGGAGTTGAGCAACCGGATCTCGGGCGAGTTCGAGAAGCGCGACCTGCGCCCGCTGATCACCCACCGCTCGCTGCTCATCGTGCCGCTCAAGGCCCGCGACGTGGTGCTCGGCTTCATGGTCCTGATGCGGCGCCCCGGCCGGGAGCCCTTCGACGACATGGACCGCACCACCGGCGCGGAACTCGCCGCCAGGGCAGGGCTCGTCCTCGACAACGCCCGCATGTACACCTACCAGGAGAACGTCGCCGAGACCCTCCAGGACAGCATGCTGCCCAAGGTCGAGCCGCGCATGGCCGGCTGTGACATCGCCACCCGCTATCTGCCCGGCGCCCGGCTCGGCAGGGTCGGCGGCGACTGGTTCGACTCGGTGAAGCTCCCCGGCTCGCGGACCGCCCTCGTCGTCGGAGATGTCATGGGGCACGGCCTCAACGCGGCAGCGATGATGGGCCAGTTACGTACAGCCGTGCTGACGATGGCCACGATGGAGATGCCGCCCGCCCAGCTGCTGCGCAACCTCGACGACCTGGCCCAGCGCCTCGGCGAGCAGTATCTGGCCACCTGTCTCTACGCGGTGTACGACCCGATCCGTTCCGAGCTCCAGATCGCCAACGCCGGGCACATCCCGCCCGTGCTGGTCCGCGCCGAGGACGGCCGGGCCGAGCTGCTCGACCTGCCGACCGGAGCCCCGATCGGGGTCGGCGGGGTCGCCTTCGCGACGGCGACCGTGCGGGTCCTGCCGGGCGACCGCCTGGTGCTCTGCACCGACGGACTGGTCGAGGTGCGCGGCCAGGACATCGGTGCCGGACTCGCCGCCCTCTGCGCCAGTGCCGCGCATCCCGCCGCGTCGATGGACGACGCCTGCGACACGATCATCCGCGCACTGAACCCGAGCGGCGGCCGCAAGGACGACGTCGCGCTGCTGATGGCCCGGCTCAATGGCATCCCCGACGGTGATGTCGCCGAGTGGCAACTCGCCCTGGACCCCCGTGAGGTGGCCCGTGCCCGTCGGCTGGTCCGCGGCAAGCTGCTCGACTGGGAGCTGCCGGACGCCGTCGAGGCGGCCGAACTGATGGTCAGTGAGCTGGTCACCAACGCGGTACAGCACGGCCGCACCCACCACATCGGGCTCCGGCTGGTCCGCACCGGCGCCCTGCTCTGCGAGGTCATCGACGACGACCCCGCCCCCGCCGCGCTCCTCGACGCCACCGCACAGGACGAGTCGGGGCGCGGGCTCGTGGTGGTGAGCAGCCTCGCCCGGGAGTGGGGCACCAGCACCACGGCCCGCGGCAAGACCGTCTGGTTCGAGCTGGCGCTCACGCGGGTGCCACGCACCCGGCCGCGCGGCTGGTGAAGGCGGGCACCCCCGCCCCTGCGCGCGCCCTTGCCGCGATCGGCCCGAGGCGGTAGTCCCTTGATGGGCAAGGTGGCTCGGCGTGACGGGACTTGGGAGTGCGCATGGACGTATCACAGCGGTACCGCGAGGCATGGGAAGGCTTCTGGGCCGGCACATCGGACGAGCCGGGCGAGGCCATCTGGGACGCCGACCCCTCCCTGAGCGCCGTACCGCACAGCGAGCTTCTCCTGCCGTACGCCGACGCCGGACTGCCCGTCCTCGACCTCGGCTGCGGCAACGGCACCCAGACCCGCTACCTTGCCACCCGGTTCGCGCGCGCCATCGGAGTGGATCTCTCGCACGCGGCGATCGGCCATGCCCGCCGGGCGGACCCCGACGGCGTCGCCGAGTTCGAACAGCTCGACCTGACCGACGGCGACGCGGTGCGCGCGCTGCACGAGCGGATCGGGGACGCCAACGTGTACATGCGAGCGGTCATTCACCAGAGCGAGGCCGAGGCCAGGCCGGCGGTAGCCGCGGCTGTGGCGACGCTGCTCGGGGCGCGCGGCCGGGCGTTCGTCGCCGAGCTGACCCCGGCATCCAAGGCCGTCCTGCAGCAGGCGGCCGAAGGCCCGGACGGGCCGCCCAAGAAGCTGCGCCGTGTCTTCGACCACGGGCTGAAACCGGCGAGCGCCACCGAGGAGGAAGTGCCCGACGTCCTGCGGGCGGCCGGGCTGACCACCCTGGACAGCGGGGACACGGTCCTGCCGCAGACCGAGAATCTGCCCGACGGGAGCAGGATCGACCTGCCGGCGAGATGGTTCGTGCTGGCCGTCGGCTGACCATCGCGCAACCGACCCCGGACGAGGCTGTGTCCGGGGCCGGGCGTCCTTCAGGGCAGCAGCCGGGGCGGCCGTCTCGCCGCGACGTCCTCGACCCAGCCGAGGAGCGGCACAGCGGCGGCGATGAGGACCCAGGCGACACCGAACTGCAGCCAGGTGCTTTCGAGCGGCAGATGCCTCTCGAACGCGGGCACGGTCCACATCAGGTCGATCAGGGGCACGCTCACCATCAACGCGACCTCGTGCCACAGATAGACCGTCACGGCACGGGCGTTGAAGACCTTCACCACCCGCTCCACCGATGGGCAGCGGCCGAGCCACCCGAGGCCGGGCCGGAACCGCAGGAGCAGCGGTACGAAGCCCGCGGACCACAGCGCCTGGGCGAGCGGGATGTCGTCGAGGTCGTAGGAGCCGTCCACCCGGTGGCGCAGCGCCCACCAGCCGCCGGCCGCCAGCAGGACCGGGGCCGCGAGAACGACCGTGCCCGGGCGCAGGCGGTCGAGCACCCCGTCGCGGTGGGCGAAGCCGAGCAGCCAGCAGAACAGGAAGACCGACACATCGCTGACGGCGCTGCCCAGCCGCCCGTCCGGCACGACGTCCAGCTTCGTCAGCGCCAGAACCGGGACGAGCGAGAGCACCAGCACGGGGAGCGGGGCGAGCCGGAAGATCCGCAGCAGCACCGGTGACAGCGACATCGAGGGCGACGCGCTCACCGACAAGGCGTCGCTCACCCGCCGGAACGAGGCCCTGCACCTGCTCCAGCGGGAGCGGGACGTGGACGTCACGTACACCCTGCCGGTCATGCCAGACGGCCTGGAGTCGAGCGGAACAGCTGTTCTCGACGCCGCCGTGGCGCAGGGCGTCGATGTCTCCGCCGTGAACATCATGGCGATGAACTACAGCACGTCCCAGGACGGCGACATGGGCGACTACGCGCAGCAGGCGGCCGAGGCGGCCCATGGCCAGATCGCCGATGTGCTCGGTCTCTCGGACAAGAAGGCCTGGCAGGCCCTGCACATCACCGCGATGATCGGCGTCAACGACGTGGCCGGGGAGACCTTCACACTCGCCGACGCGGTGTCGCTGCGCACCTTCGCGCGCAGCAGGGGCGTCGGCGCGCTCTCGCTGTGGGCCGCCTTCCGTGACCGGCCGTGCACCGACGAGGACAACTCGAAGGCGAGCGACACCTGCAGCGGGGTCGACCAGGGGACGGGAGCGTTCGCGAAGGCACTGAGCGGCTGAGCCGCCGCCCGGGGAAAGGCCTCAGCGCCCGGACGTGTCGCGCACCAGTGCCATGAGGGCCCGCGCCCCGGGGCTCATCGCCCTTGCGTCCGGAAGGACCACGACGCTCTCGTAGTACGGCTGGTCCGGCCCGTCGAGCGCCACCGTCACCAGGCCCCGGGCCTCGGGCTTGCGGGCGAAGTGGTGCGGCACCACCGCGATGCCGAGCCCCTCGTGCACCAGCTCCAGCAGGCTGTGCACGTCGTTCACCTCCAGCGCCACCGTGCGGCGCACCCCCGCCGCCGCGAACGCCTCGTCGGCCGCACGGCGCGGACCGAAGTCCGGATGGAAGTCGATGAACGGCTCGGCCGGCAGCTCGTCCCAGCCGGCCCGGTCCTGCCCGGCAAGCCGGTGGCCGGGGGCGCACAGCAGGACCATGGGCTCACGCGCCAGCGGGACCAGCTCGCCGCGCCACTCCACGGAGCTGACCGTCGCGGCGAAGGCGATGTCGAGCCGCCCTCCGGCCACCCCGTCCACCAGGCTCGTCGTCCCCTCCTGGCGTAGCCGGATCTCCATGTGCGGATGCTCACGGTGGAAGGCGGCGAGCAGCCGCGGCAGGCTCACCCCGGCCACGCACTGCTCGACGCCCACCGAAAGGGTGCCGCGCAGCAGCCCCCGTACGGCGTCGACGGCGTCCTTCGCCGCCCGCGCGCCGGCCAGCGTGCGTTCGGCCTCCACCAGCAGGGCGCGCCCGGCCTCCGTCAGCCGGACACTGCGGGTGGTCCGGCTGAACAGCGGGGTCCGCAGCTCCTGCTCCAGTGCCCGGACGGAGGCGGAGAGACCGGACTGCGACACGGCCAGGCGCTCGGCGGCCCGGGTGAAGTGCTGCTCCTCGGCCACGGCGACGAAATGTTCCAGTTGGCGCAACTCCATGATTGAGAAATATAGACGCTGAATCCAAGCGGAATCTCCTGTTGGACTGCTGGATCATTGTGAGCGAGCCTGGACCCTGCACCCCGCCGGGACGGAGCCGAACGGCACCTCGTCCCCGGCGGACCGGAACGATCTCTCCCGTGGAGCCCCGCATGTACATCCCGTCCGCCGACCGCTACCAGGACATGCCCTACCGGCGCACCGGGCGCAGTGGTCTGAAGCTGCCCGCCCTCTCGCTCGGCCTGTGGCACAACTTCGGCGGGGACCGGACGCCGGAGACCCAGGGACAGATCCTCCGCAGGGCGTTCGACCTCGGCATCACCCACTTCGACCTGGCCAACAACTACGGCCCGCCGCCCGGCTCCGCCGAGACGGCGATGGGCCGCGCGCTGGCCACCGACTTCGCCCGGCACCGGGACGAGATCATCGTCTCCACCAAGGCCGGCTACCTGATGTGGGACGGCCCGTACGGGGAGTGGGGCTCGCGCAAGAACCTGCTCTCCTCGCTCGACCAGAGCCTCGGCCGCCTCGGCCTCGACTACGTCGACATCTTCTACTCGCACCGGCCCGATCCCGAGACGCCGCTCGAAGAGACGATGGGCGCTCTCCACTCGGCGGTGCAGCAGGGCAAGGCGCTCTATGTGGGCGTCTCCAACTACTCGGCCGAGCAGACCCGGGAGGCGGCCCGGATCCTGAAGGACCTCGGCACCCCGCTGCTCATCCACCAGCCGCGCTACTCGATGCTGGACCGCTGGGTCGAGGACGGTCTGCTCACGGCCCTCGACGAGCTGGGCACCGGCTCGATCGCCTACTCGCCGCTGGAGCAGGGCATCCTCTCCGACCGCTACCTCCGCGGCATCCCGGAGGGCTCACGGGCGGCGGGCAGCAGCCCCTTCCTGTCGGCCGACGCGGTCACCCCCGACCTGGTTGCGCGGCTGCGTGAACTGAACGAACTGGCCTCCGTGCGTGGCCAGTCACTGGCCCAGATGGCCCTGGCCTGGGTGCTGCGAGGCGGCCGGGTCACCTCCGCCGTCGTCGGCGCGAGCAGCGTCGCCCAGCTGGAGAACAGCGTCCAGGCGGTCCGCAACCTGGAGTTCAGCGACAAGGAACTCAGCCGGATCGAAAAGCTGTTGAAGGGCGCCAAGCGCCGCTGAGCGCCAGGCACGCAGGCGCCCCCGGCAGGGGCGCCTGCACCCCCGTCCGGGCCGGGGCTGTGAGGATGGCCGCCATGACATGGACGGCACCCCGCATCACCCGTACGACCGCCGGCGACCTCCAGCTCGCACTCGGCACCGTGGACGAGCGGAGCATGCTGGCCGGCTGGCTCCAGTGGCACCGCGAGACGCTCCTGGTCAAATGCGCCGGACTCGACCAGGAGGCACTGGCCCGCACCACCGCCGAACCCTCCGGACTCAGCCTGCTCGGCCTGGTCCGGCATCTGGCCGAGATCGAACGCTGGTGGTTCCGGCGGAGCTTCGCCGGGGAGCCGCTCGGTGACGTGTTCACCGGACCGGACGACGGTGACGAAGGTCTCGAAGGTGTAGACGCGGCCCATGCGGAACACGATTACGCCGCCTATCTGGCCGAGGTCGAGGCGGCCGGGGCTGCGGTCGCGGGGCGCAACCTCGACGAGACCTTCGTGACCACGCGCGGCGGCAGGACCTGCAGCCTGCGCTGGGTCTACCTGGCCATGATCCAGGAATATGCCCGGCACAACGGCCACGCGGATCTGCTGCGCGAACGGACCGACGGCGCCACCGGCGACTACCCGGCGGGCTGAGCCGTACGACGCCCTTCAGTGGAATGGACCAATGGAGGTCCGGACAGCCCTGGCCTGCCCGTTCTGCGGCGCGTACCGTGTGGCCGCATGAAGATCCTCGTCAGCGCCGACATGGAAGGCGCCACCGGCGTGACCTGGCCGGCCGATGTGCTGCCCGGCACGCCGCAGTGGGAGCGGTGCCGCTCCCTGTTCACCTCCGACGTCAACGCCGCGTCCCTCGGTTTCTACGACGGGGGTGCCGACGAGGTGCTCATCAACGAGGCCCACTGGACCATGCGCAACCTGCTGCTGGAGCAGCTCGACGACCGGGTCCAGATGCTCACCGGCAAGCACAAGTCGCTCAGCATGGTGGAGGGCATCCAGCACGGTGACGTCGACGCGGTCGCCTTCGTCGGCTACCACACGGGCGCCGGTACGGAAGGTGTGCTCGCCCACACCTATCTGGCCAACTCCATCACCGGCGTCTGGCTGAACGGGATCAGGGCCAGTGAGGGTCTGCTCAACGCCCACGTCGCCGCCGAGTACGGCGTCCCCGTCGTCCTGGTCACCGGGGACGACCTGACGTGCGTGGACGCGCGGGGGTACGCCCCCGACGCCCGTACGGTCGCGGTGAAGGACTACGTCTCGCGCTACGCCGCGGTCTGCCGCACCCCCGCCCGTACCGCCGCCGACATCCGTGCGGCGGCCAAGGAGGCGGTCGCGCTGGCGGGCCGGTACACGCCCGTGGACGGTGGACCGTTCACCGTGGAGCTGGAGTTCGACGCCGAGCATCTGGCCGCCGCGGCCACCGTCGTACCGGGTGTGGCGGCATCCGGCGAGAGGCGTGTCGACTACACGAGCGAGACGATGTACGAAGGTATCCGCACGTTCAAGGCGGTGACGACCATCGTGTCGTCCGCCGTGGAGGAACAGTATGGCTGAGGTGACCAACCCCCAGGACCGCGTCGACGACGTCGCGCTCGACGAATCGGTGACGTTCACCTCCGAACTGATCCGCATCGACACCACCAACCGGGGAGGCGGCGACTGCCGTGAACGCCCCGCGGCCGAGTACGTCGCCGAGCGGCTCGCCGGTGCCGGACTCGAACCGGCACTCCTTGAGCGCACCCCGGGGCGCACCAACGTGGTCGCCCGGATCCCGGGCACCGACCCGGGCGCCGACGCCCTCCTGGTCCACGGGCACCTGGACGTGGTGCCCGCGGAGGCCGACGACTGGACGGTGCACCCCTTCTCCGGCGAGATCCGCGACGGCGTCGTCTGGGGGCGCGGAGCCATCGACATGAAGAACATGGACGCGATGGTCCTCGCCGTCGTCCGGTACTGGGCCAGAGCCGGCATCCGGCCCCGCCGCGACATCGTGATCGCGTACACCGCCGACGAGGAGGCCAGCGCCGACGACGGCTCGGGCTTCCTCGCCGACCAGCACCCCGGGCTCTTCGAGGGCTGTACGGAGGGCATCAGCGAATCCGGCGCCTTCACCTTCCACGCCGGGCCGAACATGCCGCTCTACCCCATCGCGGCGGGTGAACGCGGCACCGGATGGCTCAAGCTCACCGCACACGGCAAGGCGGGCCACGGCTCCAAGGTCAACAAGGCCAACGCCGTCAGCACCCTGGCCGCCGCCGTCTCCCGGATCGGCTCGCACGAATGGCCGCTGCGCCTCACCCCGACGGTCCGCGCCGCGCTCACCGAGATCGCCGCCCTGCACGGCATCCACCCCGACCTGGACGCCCCCGGCTTCGACGTGGACGAGCTCCTCGGCAAGATCGGACCGGCCGCCGCCCTCGTCGAGCCGACCGTCCGCAACAGCACCAACCCGACGATGCTGGACGCGGGATACAAGGTCAACGTGATTCCGGGCCACGCCACCGCCTTCATCGACGGCCGGATGGTGCCCGGCGGCGAGGACGAGTTCCGCGCGACCATGGACCGGCTGACCGGCCCCTCGGTCGACTGGGAGTTCGACCACAGCGAGGTGGCGCTCCAGGCCCCGGTCGACTCGCCCACGTACGCCAAACTCCGGGCCGCCGTCGAGCGGTTCGACCCGGACGGGCACGTCGTGCCGTACTCCATGTCCGGCGGCACCGACGCCAAGCAGTTCTCCCGGCTCGGCATCACCGGTTACGGCTTCTCGCCGCTGAAGCTGCCCGTCGGCTTCGACTACCAGGCCCTCTTCCACGGCGTGGACGAACGTGTCCCCGTCGATGCGCTGCACTTCGGCGTCCGGGTCCTGGACCACTACCTGCGTACCGCCTGAACCACTCGGGGGAATCGAACATGGCAACCACAGGGGCCTACGGAAGCTGGCCGTCACCGATCGACGCCGCGCTGGCCGCCTCGCGGGACGGCCGTCCGGAGTACGTCGAAGCGGTCGGCGACGAACTGTGGTGGACGGAACCGCGCCCGGCCGAGGCCGGCCGGCGCGCCCTGGTCCGCCGGCTGCCCGACGGGACCACCGCCGAGCTGCCCGCCCCGTGGAACGTGCGCAGCCGCGTCATCGAGTACGGCGGACGGCCCTGGACCGGTACGGAACGCGCCGGCGGCGGCCCGCTGATCGTCTTCGTCCATTTCGACGACCAGCGGCTGTACGCCTACGAGCCGGACGGCTCCGGCGAACCGTGGCCGCTCACCCCGGTCTCCGGGACCGGCGGCGGGCTGCGCTGGGTGGATCCGCAACTGCGCCCGGAACGGGGCGGTTCGGGCGAGGTCTGGTGCGTATTGGAGGAGTTCACCGGCGAAGGACCCACCGAGCTGCGCCGGCTGATCGCCGCTGTGCCGCTCGACGGATCGGCCGCCGATGACCGGTCCGCGGTGCGTGAACTCTCCGACGACCGGCACCGGTTCGTCACCGGACCCGAGCTCTCGCCCGACGGGCGGCGGGCGGCCTGGATCGCCTGGGACCATCCGCGGATGCCGTGGGACGGCACCGAGGTGATCCTGGCGGACCTCGGCGACGACGGCACGTTCCACAACACCCGGACCGTGCTCGGCGGACCGGAGGAATCCGTACCGCAGATCCAGTGGACCGCCGACGGCCGGCTGCTCTTCGCCAGTGACCGCAACGGCTGGTGGAACCTGTACCGGGCCGACCCGGACGGGGACGCGGTCGAACTCTGCCCCCGGGAGGAGGAGTTCGCCGGGCCGCTGTGGAAGATCGGGCTCAGCTGGTTCCGGCCGCTGGAGAACGGACTGGTCGCCACCCTGCACGGCAGAGGCTCCACCACGCTCGGCATCCTCGACCCCGAGACCGGCAGCCTCGTCGACATCGCGGGACCCTGGACCGAATGGGCCGGAACGCTCGCCGTGCAGGGCAGCCGGGTCATCGGCATCGCCGCGAGCCCGCGCAGCGCCTACGAGATCGTGGAGCTGGACACCTCGACCGGGCACACCCGGATCATCGGAGCACCGCACGAGGACGCGGTCGACCCCGCCTACTACCCGGAGCCCGTCGAGCGCACCTTCGCCGGCCCCGGCGGACGCGGGATCCACGCCCAGATCTACCCGCCGCACAGCCCCGACCGCACCGGTCCGGACGACGAACTGCCGCCCTACGTCATCTGGGCGCACGGCGGCCCCACCGGGCACGCGGCGCTCGTCCTCGACCTGGAGATCGCCTACTTCACCTCGCGCGGCATCGGCGTCGCCGAGGTCAACTACGGCGGCTCGACCGGCTACGGGCGTGCCTACCGCAACCGGCTGCGCGAACAGTGGGGCGTCGTCGACGTGGAGGACTGCGCGGCCGTCGCGGGTGCCCTCGCGGCCGAGGGCACCGCGGACCCGCACCGGCTGGCCGTCCGCGGCGGCAGCGCCGGCGGCTGGACCACGGCCGCCTCGCTGACCGGCACCGATGTCTACGCCTGCGGCACGATCATCTACCCCATCCTCGATCTGACCGGCTGGGGCAGCGGGGAGACCCACGACTTCGAGTCGCAGTACCTGGAGTCGATCGTGGGCCCGCTCGACGAGGTCCCCGAGCGCTACCGCGAACGGTCCCCGAGTACGCGCACCGACCGGCTCACCACACCGTTCCTGCTGCTCCAGGGTGAGGACGACCCCATCTGCCCGCCCGTGCAGTGCGAGCGTTTCCTGGCCGCCGTGGAGGGGCGGGGCATCCCGCACGCCTACCTCACCTACCCGGGCGAGGGCCACGGATTCCGGCGCGCCGACACCATGATCAGTGCCCTGGAGTCCGAACTCTCCCTGTACGCCCAGACCTTCGGCATCGACCGGCCGGACGTGCCGCGGCTGGAGCTGCGGAAGTGACCCTCGCACCCCTGGCCCGCCCCGCCCGGCTGCGCGCGGGCGCCAGGGTGGCGGTCGTCGCCCCGAGCGGACCGGTGCCCGTCGACCGCCTGGAGCCCGGCCTCGACATCCTGCGCGGGTGGGGGCTCGACCCCGTGACGCTGCCTCATGTCCTGGACGTGCACCCCGGGCTGGACTACCTCGGCGGTACGGACGAGGCGCGCGCCCGGGACCTCCAGGACGCCTGGTGCGATCCGTCGGTCGACGCGGTGATCTGCGCCCGGGGCGGGTACGGTGCGCACCGCCTGGTCGATCTGCTGGACTGGGCGGCGATGCGGGCCGCCGGACCCAAGGTGTTCGTCGGCTACAGCGACATCACCGTGCTCCACGAGGCGTTCGCCGTCCGTACGGGCCTCGCCACCCTGCACGGCCCGATGGCAGGCACGGAGACCTTCCTCAAGGACCCGCGGACCCAGGAGTCCCTGCGGGCCACCCTGTTCGAGCCGGAGGCGGTCCGGACGCTGGGGCTCGGCGGGGCGGGGGCGCTGGTGCCGGGCAGGGCGCGGGGGATCACCTACGGCGGCTGTGTGAGTCTGCTGGCCGCCGGCCTGGGCACCCCGCATGCCCGGACGTCGGCCCGCGGCGGGCTGCTGGTCATCGAGGACACCAACGAGGCGCCGTACGGTATCGACCGCATCCTCACGCAGCTGCTGCGGGCCGGGGCGCTCGACGGCATCGCCGGGGTGGTCTGCGGCTCCTGGGCGGGCTGCGGTCCGTACGAGAAGGTGCGGGCGGTGCTCGCGGACCGGCTCGGCGGCCTCGGTGTTCCCGTCGTCGAGGAGCTCGGCTTCGGGCACGGCCCCACCGCGCTGACGATCCCGCTCGGGGTGCCCGCCGTACTGGACGCACCGGCGGACGGCGCTCCGGCCACCCTCACCGTCGAGGTGCCGGCGCTGGTCTGAGCGCCGCAGGCCGGCCCGCGCACGCCGAACGGGACTGCGATGCGGAGAAGTTGAACAACCTTCAGGAAACTCCGTCCCGAGCGTTGACACCGCTATGACCAGTGTCACAGCATGAGCGCGGCCCAGTACTTACCAGTCGGTAAGGTGTCCTCGGTGTGGAGGTCCTCGTGTCGCGTGCTGTTCCCGGCTCCCGTTTCCGGTCCCGGACGAAGTCACTGTCCCGCAAGCCGCTCGTCTTCGTCGCCGGGGCGGCGCTCGCCGCGCCGCTCGCACTCGCCGGCGCCGCACAGGCGACGGCGGCGTCTTCCGAATACACCGTCACTCCGCTGAAGTTCACCGTCTCCGCGGGCGGCCGCTCCTGCACCGTCGACGCCGATCTCTACCGTCCCTCCGGCGCCGACGCCCAGCACCCGGCGCCCGCCGTGCTCGCCACCAACGGCTTCGGCGGCAGCAAGTCGGACGGCTCCACCGACGGCATCGGCAAGGCCTTCGCCTCGCGCGGCTACGTGGGGCTCGTCTACTCGGGGCTGGGCTTCGGCAAGTCCGGCTGTCTCATCACCCTCGACGACCCCGAGGCCGACGGCACGGCCGCGGCGGCCCTGGTCGACTTCCTCGGCGGCACCCGCGCGGCCGACGACGGCACGAAGGCCGACTTCGTCACCCAGGACGCGCCCGGCGACCCCCGGGTCGGCATGATCGGCGGTTCGTACGGCGGGGCCGTCCAGATGGCCACGGCTGCCGTCGACCACCGCGTCGACGCGTTGGTCCCGCTGATCACCTGGAACGACCTCGGGTACGCACTCGCCCCCAACAACACCGGTGCGGCCCAGGGTGTCTCGTCCGACACCGCCGGAGTCTTCAAGTGGCAGTGGACCAACGGCTTCTACCTGATGGGAGAGGGGCAGACGATCCTCAGCCCCAGCCTCGACCCGTCCCGGTTCGGCAGCCTGACCTGTCTCCACTTCGCGGCCAAGGCATGTGACACCGTCCGGCTGCTCAACTCGGGCCGCTACCCGGACGGGAAGACCGCCGCCATGCTGGACTACGCGCGCAGCGTCTCCCCGGTCTCCTACCTGGACCGGGTCAAGGCGCCGACGCTCCTGATCCAGGGCCAGGCAGACAGCCTCTTCAACCTCAACGAGGCCACGGCCACGTACAAGACGCTCAAGGAGCAGGGGACCACGGCCAAGATGATCTGGCAGGCCTGGGGCCACAGCGGCGGCCAGGTCGACGGTGAACTCGACCTGGGCCAGGGCAATCTGGAGAGCAGCTACGTCGGCGGCCGCATCCTCGCCTGGTTCGACCGCTACCTCCGCCACGAGACGAACACGGACACCGGGCCCGAGTTCGCCTACTACCGCGACTGGCAGAGCGGCTACGGCACCGCGGACGCCGTGCCGGGCCTGACGCGGAAGATGTACCTCTCCGGCGACGGCAAGCTGGTCGACAACCGCTCCAAGGTGGCACGTGGGAGCCGTCAGTACAGCAACTGGCTCGTCCCCACCAGCCACTCGGAGAGCTCGCTCGGCGGTCTCATCGGCCTGCCCGACCCCAAGCCGTACGACACCAAGGGCACCTACCTCGGCTGGACGAGCGCCCCGCTGACCTCCGCGGTCGATGTCGTCGGTTCCCCGAAGGCGACGCTGAAGGTCGTCTCGCCGAAGACGGAGCGCGTACAGAACAGCGGTGACGCCTCCGACAAGCTGGTGCTGTTCGCCAAGGTGTACGACGTCGCGCCGGACGGCTCCAGGACCCTGGTGAACCGGCTGGTCTCGCCGGTCCGGGTGCCGGATGTCACCAGGCCGTTCACCGTGCGGCTGCCCGGAATCGTCCACCGGTACGAGGCAGGGCACCGGCTGGAATTCGCGATTGCGGCCAGCGACGACGCGTATTTCGGGAACCGCGGCATCAAGCCGGTCACCGTCGTCAGCGCGCCCGAGGACACCGGAGTGCTGGAGCTGCCGGTGGCACCGTGAACCGGCACCGCGGGCCCGTGTCGTAACCGGCGTCACTCGAATGGCTGTACAGCGCCGCCCCCCGGCACCGGGACGGAGTCATCCTGGTGCTTCAGGGGGCGGTGGTGCACCAGGACCAGGGAAGAGGCTGCCATGAGCCCGAAGGACGTGTCGAGCAGCGGAAGAGGCAGCAGCGGGGCGTTCACCCCGGCCCGCATCCTGGTCCTCGTCATCGCGGTCCTGTCGATCGTGTTCATCGCCGAGAACACGCACGAGGTCGAGGCCCGGCTCATCATCCCGCTGGTGACCGCGCCGCTCTATGTGTGGCTGATCGTGATGTTCGTGGCCGGCATGGGGTGCGGTGCGTACGTCTTCCGCAGGCGGGCCAAGTAGGGCGCACAGCAGCGCAGGGGGCCATCTACGCTGGCCGGATGTCCGACACCACTTATCCGGCCGAGGGTCCGCGCACGGCCATCCGCCCCTTCACGCTCGCGGACGCCGAGGAATTCACCGCCAGGTCCCGGGAGAGCCGGGAACTGCACAGCCCCTGGCTGTTCCCGCCCACCGACCGTGACACGTACACCGCGTACGCGTCCGCACTCATCGAGGACCCCGCGCGGGCGGGCTTCCTGGTCTGCGAGCGGCGCGACGACGGCGATACGGCCGGCGGCGGGATCGCCGGATTCATCAACATCAACAACATCGTCGGCGGCGGCTTCCGGTGCGGCGCGCTCGGCTACGGCGCCTTCGCCCACGCGGCCGGCCGCGGGCTGATGGGCGAGGGCCTCGACCTCGTCCTGCGACACGCATTCGGCCCCCTGGGCCTGCACCGCCTCGAAGCCAACATCCAGCCGGCCAACGAGGGCTCCCTCGCCCTGGTGCGCCGGGCCGGCTTCCGGCTGGAGGGTTTCTCGCCGGACTTCCTCCTCATCGACGGCGCCTGGCGCGACCACGAGCGCTGGGCGATCACCGCGGAGATGCGGTGAGGGCGGAGTTGCTCCTCGCCGGCACAGCCGTCAGCCGCCCTGCCGCTCCGACTGAGCCGCGTTGAGCCGGTCGGCCAGGGTGTCGAGGAACTCCTTGGCGGTCGTCTTGCCGAATATCACCTTCTGGAAGCCGGGCTCGCTGTCCGCCCTGGACAGGGTGTTCCAGTCGGGCAGGGAGTGCGGCAGCTGGACGATCCTGGTGCTGCCGGAGAAGAGGGCCTCGGCGCCCTGCTTGGTGGTTTCGGCTGTCCCGTCCCATTCGACCTTCTCGCCGCGCACCTCGGTGACGAGGGGATAGGGAAAACGCGGAGCGCGGCAACTCGCGTATTCCCCGTATGTGTTGTCTCCAAGAGCGATGTCCGCTCAGCCATCCCGGCTTGCGATTTCGGCGGACTCCGTTATCGCCTGCAGGGTGATGGGGGGCGATGCGGGCTGCACTCGTGACCTGGTATCACACGGTGAAGCCGCTTCTCGCCCTGCTGGGCGAGTCGCAGGCGCTCGACGGGGCTCGCGGGCTTGGGGCGGGGCTACCGCAACCGGGCTGGAACGCAATCGTTGATCATGAGTGATCAGTCTCCGTTCTCCTGTCAAGCGTTGCCTGTCAGTCGATGTCGCACGAGGTGAGAGCAAACCGGCTCACCGGATGTCGGGCGCGCCCGCGCAGGGACGACGACGGGCATGGGCGGTGGTGTCACTGACCGCCTCGGTCGCGGTGTTGTGTGCGGGGGCTGCGGCGGGTGTGCAGGGGCGGCTGGTCAGCGGTGGGTTCGACGCGCCGCAGACACAGGCGTTCCGCGCGGACACCTACGCCGCGGAGCACTTCGGCGGCGGGGAAGCACAGCTGATGCTGTTGGTGGGCACAGGCGCTCCAGTGGACGCTCCGGCTGCTGCTGAGGAGGGGCGGGCGCTGACTGCCCGCCTGGCCAGTTCCCCGGGGGTGCTGTCCGTTGCGTCCTACTGGGACGCCCGGGATCCGCTGCTGCGTTCCCGTTCGGGGAACAGCGCCCTGGTCCTTGCGGTGCTGGCGGGCGACGAGGACCAGCGGGTGCGAACTGCCCGTGTCCTGGTGCCCGAGCTGACCGGAGGGCAGCACGGTGCGCGGGTGCAGGCGGCAGGTCCGGCGTGGATGGGGGCCGAGGCCGTCGACCGTACGGAAAGCGATCTGCTGCAGGCCGAGTTGCTCACCGCACCCCTGGTGTTCCTCCTGCTGGTGTTCGCGTTCCGTTCACTGCTGGCGGCACTGCTGCCGGTGGCCGTGGCTGCCGTGTCGTCGGTGATCACCCTGGCGCTGCTGCGGCCGCTGGCCTCGGTGATGGATCTGTCGACGTTCTCTCCGAATCTGACGACGGCACTGGGCTTCGGGCTGGCGGTCGACTACTGCCTGTTCCTCCTCACGCGCTTCCGCCGGGAGAGAGCCACAGGGCTGGATGTGCCGTCCGCGGTCGCGGCCTCCGTGCGTACCGCTGGCCGCACGGTCATGTTCTCGGTGGTGACAGTGGCTCTGGTGATGGCATGCCTCTTCGCCTTCCCAGTCCCTTTCCTGCACTCGATGGCCTGGGCCGGGATTACCGTCGCGGTGTGCTCAGGTGCGGTGGTGGCGGTGCTGGTGCCTGCGGTGCTGCTGCTGGCCGGTGCTCGTCTGGCCGACCCCCGGCCGGCCGGGGACGGGTCGCAGCGCAGCCGTGCGGGCGAGTGGGAGTTCAGCGCCGGCTGGCATCGTTTCGCCGTACTCGTATGCCAGCGACCCGCCGTATGGCTGGCGGCTGCCCTCGTGCTGCTGTCGGCCATGAGCCTGCCCCTGGCCCGGCTGAACGTCGCACCGATCGACGAACGGACCCTGCCCGCGGACGCCTCCTCACACAGCGCCGCCGACCAGCTGAGCGCCGGCTTCCCCCAGCTCTTCCCCGGAGCGACTGTGGTGGTGACCTTGCCGTCCTCGGCGCCCGGGACGGAACTGAAACCCTATGCGGCCGTGCTCTCCCGGCTGCCCGCGGTCACCGCGGTGGACAGCGCGGCAGGCCGTTACCGGGACGGCCGCCGGATCGCATCGGCGCCCGCAGGATTCACGCACAACGCTGCCGGGACGTGGCTGGCGGTGCATGCGGGCGTGGACGCGGCGGAGCCGGCCGCCCGTGCACTGGTGCACGACGTCAGAGCGCTGCCCGCCCCTGGCGGCACCGTGTGGGTGGGGGGGCGAGGCGGCCCGCTTCAGCGACACCACGAGCGCCCTGCGGGCCGCGCTGGGGCCCGCAGCGGTGTGGGCCGTGGCCTGTATGGCGGTCCTATTGCTGCTGTTCACCCGTAGTGTCCTGATCCCGGTGAAGGCCATCGTGGTGGGTGCACTCAGTCTGGGGGCTTCATCCGGGGTGGTGGTGCTGGTCTTCCAGGACGGCCTGCTCGCCGCACTGGTGGGTATGGATTCCCGGACCGGTCCGGTGGACGCCTGCATGCTCCTGCTCGCGCTCTGCCTGGCTTTCGCGCTGTCGATGGACTACGAGATGTTCCTCCTGTCGCGCATTCAGGAGGAACACCTGCTCGGCGCCGGAAACCGTGCTGCGGTGGCGAAGGGCGTCGAGCAGACCGGACGGTTGGTGACGACTGCAGCGCTGGCTCTGGCGGTGTCGGTGGGCGCACTGATCACCTCGTCCGTCGCACTGCTCAAAGTCCTCGGTTTCGCCCTGGCCCTCGCGGTCCTCGTCGATGCCACTGTGGTGCGCGCCGTCCTGGTGCCCGCCTCGATGTGCCTGGCGGGCCGAGCGAACTGGTGGGCCCCCGCACCTGTGCAGCGCATGCTGAATCGCCTGGACCTTCACGGCCACGGGCACAGGAGCGGGCACGGTGCGGCGGTTCCGGCCGACGAGTCGATGGAACCGGACCGGCTTCCCGGGCCGGCGAAGCGCGGGAAGCCGGTCCGGGCCGGGAAGAGATGACCGGCAGCACCCTCCTCCTGGTGCCGGTGCTAACCGAGGGAAGATGCTTCTCCGACCTGGACCGATTTGAGGGCCTGCTCCCATGCACCGGGGAGGTCGCCCACACCGGGCATGACCGTGTGCGAGCCGAACGCGACGCGAGCGCGTCCCTGATAGGACCAGAGCAGGCACGACAGGGCGTGCCCGGGAAACGTGGGGGCAGCGGGAACTAGGTCCAGCACCGGGGAACCCTTGAAGGACAGGGGGTTCTTCGAGCGGACGGAGGAGACCACGGCACGGCAGCGGGTGCCCGAGCTGATGCGCTTGCCGAGGGCGAGGGTAGCCGGGAACGGAGTGATCCGCCGGATGGTCAGGTCGAGGGCGGCCCGGAATCCGGACCGCTGCCAGGCGGCCAGCTGCCTTCCGGTCTCGCGCAGGACGCGGTCGGGCTCTCCGGTGGGCAGTGCCAGGCGCATCGGCGCGAAGTGGTTACCCAGTGCCCGCTGTTCGCCGGGCTCCCTCAGGTCCATCGGGACCACGACGTGGACCTCCCGGTCGCCGGGAAGCGGCCACCAGGAGTCGGCAGCCAGTGCGAAGCAGGCGGCGAATACCTGCGTGAGGGTGGCGCCGGGCTGCTTGATGTGCGCCACGTCCAACGGCCCGGTCACCGCATAGGTGGCCTCACCCTCGCGAAGAGTTGCCTTCGGGGCGGGCCAGGGCGAGGTGGGCTGAGCGGCCCGCAGGATGGAGGCTGCCGCGGACGGCAGATACCGCAGCCCGGCTCGCAGTGCGCCGGACAGAAGGGGACGGCGCCGGGCTGGCACCCCGTCTCCGAACAGATGGTCCAGGGCGTGGGTGATGGCCCCACCGTCCATCTGCGTGTGATGGCAGCGCAGGACAAGCGCCCAGCGGCCCGGAGCGAAGCCGGCCGCGATCAGTACATCCCACATCGGCGCCCCCGCCGGAGAGACCGGCGGACGCCGCCGCACCTCCCCCATCAGCCCCTCGATACCGGCCTCCGCCTCGTCCCCACCCAGATCGAGCAGGGCGACATGGTCAGCGGCCCGCACCTGCTGCGCGTGCCAGCCCGGCCGGCCGGACCGTTCGGCATACCGCTGGAACAGCCCGGGAACGCGCCGCAGACGGGGTGCGAGGTGATCCGCGACCTCAGCGACCCCGGGTGCGGCGCCCTCCAGGATCAGGGCAGTGGAGATGTACATCTGCGCCGCGTGCGTCAGCGGGGCCATGTCCATCAGCACCACATCACCAGCCTGCGCCGCAAGAGCCGTCTGCGCGTACAAGGGTGTTCCGTCCTGTCTGCGGAATAGATCCGCGCCCTGTCCGCCTCGCCTGACAGGGCCAGGGCGAGACGGTCACGGGCATGAACGCCCGTGACCGGACAACCCGTGCGAGCCCGACAGGTAGCGCGCCCCCGGCACACTGCCTACCAAGATCACTCGTTGTGCTGATCCGTCCAGGCGCGCCGTAACGATTCTGCTGACAGCCGGTTCGCAGAGACGGCCAACCAGCAACAACTCTCACACCAACGTCCTTTCAAGGAGCCAGATGATGTCCGAAGCGCAGTGGGTCACCGGGGGCACCGGCCTCGTGGGGGCCGCACTTGTCGTGGAGTTGCTGACGCGCACCGACCACCGCATCGTCTGCCCCACCCGCCCCAAGGAGGGACTGGCACCCCAGGCACGCCTCACGCAGGTCCTGCAGGCCGCGGCCCGCGCATACGGTCACGACGCCACGCTGGACGCGGAGATCGCCGGGCGCTGCCGAGCGGTCTCCGCCGATCTCACGCAGCCCCTCTGCGGCGTCGCCCCCACCTCCCATGCCGGCGGGGCGCGGGAATTCTGGCACTGCGCGGCCGACCTCCGCTACGAAGACCGGTACTGGCCCGACCTGCAGCGCACCAACATCACCGGCACCCGGCACGCGGTCACACTCGCCGAGACACTCGGCTGCGAGGTCTACAACCAGGTCAGCACCGCCTACGTCGCAGGATCCCGTGAAGGAATCCTGTACGAGGAACCCGCGGCCCCCTCCTGCGTCAACAACCGCTACGAAGAGAGCAAAGTCGCCGGCGAAGACATCGTCAGCCGTGCGACCGGGATGACCACACGGATCCTCCGGCCGAGCATCGTCATCGGCCACAGCGTGACCAAGAAGGCAGTCGGCGGGCTGACCGGCGCATACTCCGTCGTCCACCGTCTCGCCCAGGCGCAGCAGGCGCTCGCCAGGCGTGGCGTCACCGACGAGGTCAGCGTCCTGCTGCCTGCCGACCCGGCCATCCCGATCAACTTCGTCCCCGTCGACCTCGTCGCCGACGACGCCGTCTCCCTCAGCACCGCCCGCGCCGACGCCGGAATCTTCCACCTGACGCACCCCCGCCCCCTGGCTCTGGGCCAGACCCTGGATCTGGCCAGCGCCATGACCGGCCTCGCCCCACCCCGCTACTCCCTCGACAATGTGCAGGCCACCGCCATCGACCGGGTGATCTCCCGGCAAATGGACTTCTACAAGTCCTACATGCGCGGCGAGAAAATCTTCGACCAGAGCGCGCTGCTCACCGCCGTCCCGACCGCGGCCCTGCCCGCGTTCGACCTCGACGTCGCCGACCTCGCCGAGTACTACCACTGGTACCTCCAGCACATTGGCCACCAGCCCTCCCTCCCGCAACCAGCCTGAGACGAACCACCACGCGGCGGACAGAACAGCTCCACCCACCCCACAAGGCCGTCCTGCCAGGAGCCCCGGTGCCACCCTGGGATCCGGCCTCAGCCTGCGGGGCAAGTGCGCCCGCCCCCGCCGTCGTACGGCAGGGGCTCTCCGGCGGTTCGTGCGTCAGGCCGCCGGACTGCCCGTCCAGGGTGAGGCGTACTTCTGCGCCAGCGGGGCGATCTCCTCGGGTGTCAGGAGCCGCGGAGTGCGGTCGCCGAGTGCGAGGAGCAGCGCGGAGACCTCTTCCAGCTCCACGGCGGCGTCCACGGCCGCGGACATCGAGTGGCCGGCGACGACGGGTCCGTGGTTCTGCAGCAGGGCCGCCCGGAACGGGAACGGCAGGGCGTACATCCGCTCCGCCTGTCCCATGTCACCCGGCGCGGCATAGGGCAGAAGCGGTGTCTGGCCCACCCGCATGACGAAGTACGGCGTCAGCGGCGGTATTGCGCTGTGTTCGCTCCACGCCGGCAGGCAGGCAGCCGCGGTGGCGTGCCGGGAATGCAGATGGACGACGGCGCGGGTGGCCGGATCGCGGCGGTAGAACGCCGTGTGCAGCGGGAATTCCTTGGAGGGCTTCGGGCCGTCGAGGTGGGCGCCTGCCGTGTCGAGGACGCTGAGTCCGGCGGGGTCGATCCGGGAGAGGTCCGTGCCGGTGGGGGTGATGCAGACGTACGGGCCTTCACGGACGCTCAGGTTGCCGGAGGAGCCGGGACTGAGGCCGAGCGCGGCGAGATGGGCGCCCGCAGCGGCGAGTTCGGTTCGGGGATCGCTCATGCCAGGGCGCTCCAGGCCTCGGTGAAGATGTCCGTGCCGCCGAAGTTGCCGGACTTGAGCGCGACGTCGACCGCCGGACCGGCGTCCTCGGCGGCCAGGGCCGCCGTGGCCCAGGTGACGCCGGGGGCGATGGGGGAGCCGATGGCGAGCGTGCGCACGCCGAGTGCGGTGATCACCGCCCCCGAGGTCTCGCCGCCCGCGACGAGGAGGCGTCGCGCCCCGGCACCGACCAGGCGTACGGCACAGTCGGCCAGCGCCTGCTCGACCAGCACGGCGGCCGGGGGTGTGGTGTCCTCCGCCGTCTCCGCCAGGTCGCGCAGGTCGTCGACGGCGTAGAGCAGGGGTGGCCGCTGCGGGTCGTCCTGCCAGCAGGCGCGGGCGAAGCCGACCAGCTCCTCCACCGCGCCGTCGAGGTCCGCCCGCAGGGCGGCGATGTCCAGCTTGCGGTGCGGCAGGTGCGCGCGGCCGTGGGCCACCTGGGCGCGGGTCGCCTCGGAGGCGCTGCCGGAGAGAACCACCGCGGGATCGCCGGGGCGCGAGGCAGCCGGTGCACGCGAGGCCCCGGGGTGCGGGCCGGTCAGGCCGAGTGCGAGGCCGGCGGCGCCGGTGACCAGGCGGTGGTGCGCGGTGGCCGCCGAGACCGTGCGCAGGTCCTCGTTGTCGATGGCGTCCACGACGACGAGCGCGTCCGCCAGCGCGGGGTCGTCCAGTGCGGCCTCCAGCGCCTCGGCTCCGGACCGCACCGTCTCCAGCCCGACGCGGCGCACCGGGTGCGTGGTCTGCGGGGTCAGCAGCCGGCCCACGTCGGAATCGCGCATCGGTGTGAGCGGATGGTGACGCATCGGGCTCTCGTCGAGGGGCCGGCCGTGGACGAACAGGTGCCCGCCCCGGACGGTGCGGCCCGTGTCAGGGAACGAGGGCACGACGACAGCGCGTCGCTCACCGATCGCGGTCAGCAACGCATCGGCCACCGGCCCGATGTTGCCGTGCGGGGTCGAGTCGAAGGTGGAGCAGTATTTGAAGTAGAAACGTTCGCAGCCGGCCGCGCGCAGCGCGCGGAGTGCCGCGAGCGAGGAGCCGACCGCCTCGGAAGCCGGTGCGGTGCGCGATTTGAGCGCGACCACGACGGCGTCCGCCGTCACGGCATGGTCGTCGGCGACTGCGCCGGGGCCGACGGTCACCACGGTGCGATGGCCGCGGGCGACGAGCATCGTCGCGAGGTCCGTTGCTCCGGTGAAATCGTCGGCGATGGCCCCGAGGGTCGGCATCAGGCCTCCTTGCGTTGGGTGCGGTGCGTTGTCCTGCTGGCCGGAGGCGGTGCCGACCAGGTGTTTGTGAAAAAATGTTAACAGACTTTACGAGAATGGGATCTGCTGATACATCTTGTTAACACGCTCCTCGTGGCTCTCGCTCTGCTGACGAGTCCGCCCGCGCCGGGAGCACGTCACCACTTTGCTCGCGCCACCCAGGAGGGCCCATGAACCTGCACCACCTGTTCGCCGACGCCGGCGACCGGACCGTGCGGTACGCACTGTCCGGAGCCGGGGGCGGCTTCGCCCGGACCCTGCTGGCCCAGACCCGGCAGCTCGGCCGGCTGGTGCCCGCCGTCCTGTGCGACCGCGATGTGGAACGCCTGCGCACGATGCTCCTGGAACTCGGTCACGACCCGTCGGAGCTGCGTGCCTGCGGCACGGCGGACGAGGTCGCCGCAGCGGCCGGCGACGGGTGCGTCGCCCTCGTGGCGGACGGCGCCCTGCTGCCCGCCGCTCCCTGGGACATCCTGGTCGAGGCCACCGGCAGCCCCGCCGACGGATACGCGATGGCGCGCGAGGCCCTCACCCTCGGCCGGCACGTGGCGATGGTGAGCAAGGAGGTCGACTCCGTCGCGGGACTGCACCTCGCCGACCTGGCGAAGGACAACGGCGTCGTCTACACGACGGCGGACGGCGACCAGCCGGCCAACCTGATCGGCCTGGTGACGTGGGCGCAGCTGCTGGGCCTGGACATCGTGGCCATCGGGAAGTCGAGCGAGTACGACCTCGTCCTCGACCCCGCCACCGGCACCGTGACCCAGCTCGACACCACGGTCCCGGCCCCGGAGCTGGCCGGCCTGCTCACCCTCGGCGACGCCACCCGCGCCACCCTCGCCGCCCGCGCCGCGGCGGTGGCGGCACTGCCCACCGGCGCCACCGCCGACTACTGCGAGATGGCCGTCGTCGCCACGAACACCGGCTTCCGCCCCGACGTGGAGCGCCTGCACTACCCGGTCGCGCGCATCGCCGAGCTGGCCGACGTCTACGCGCTGCGCGAGGACGGCGGACTCCTCCACCGCCCCGGAGCGGTCGACGTGTTCAGTGCGCTGCGGCTGCCCGACGAGGCATCCTTCGCCGGCGGCGTGTTCGTCGTCGTGCGCACGACGGACCCGGTCACCTGGGAGACCCTGCGCGGCAAGGGCCATGTCGTCAGCCGCGACGGCCGCTACGCCGCGATCTATCTGCCCTACCACCTGATGGGCGTCGAGACCCCGCTCTCCCTCCTCTCGGCCGTCCTGCACCACCGCCCCTCGGGCGGCACGGACCCGCGCGCCCACGCCACCCTCGCCGGCCGCGCCCAGCAGGACCTGCCCGCCGGGACCGTCCTCACCATGGGCGGGCACCACCACGACGTGACCGGTGTCCAGGCCGTGCTGCTGCGCGACGAGAACACCCCTGCGGACGTCGCCCCGCTCTACCTGGCCGCCCACTGCACCCTCGCCCGCCCCGTCGCGACCGGTGAACTGATCGGGCTGGCCGACCTGGCCGACGCGGACGAGGACCTGCTGCTGGCCTGGACCCTTGGCCGGTCCTCCCGCACCACCGTCACCGGGGGAGCGCAGTAGTGGACACGGACATACAGCATCTGCTCCTGGGCGCCGCGGCTGTCGTCGTTCTGATCCTGCTGATCACCAAGGCGAAACTCCACCCCTTCCTGGCGCTGAGCATCGCCGCGCTGGGGCTGGGGCTGGCGGCCGGGATCGGTCCGGGCCAGACCGTCGAGAACTTCCAGAACGGCTTCGGGGACGCCCTGAAGAGCACCGGCCCCACCATCGGGCTCGGCACCGTCCTGGGCGGCATCCTGCTCGGCTCCGGCGGCGCCGATCGCATCGCGACCGTCTTCATCGGAGCCCGGCCGGTCAAGTGGATCCCGACGGCCATCACCGCGGCTGCCCTGCTCATCGGCATGCCGCACCTGTTCGACGTCAGCTTCGTGATGCTCGTACCCCTGGTGTACGCGGTCGCCAAGCGCACCGGCACCCATCTGCTGTACGTCGGACTGCCGATGGCCGCGGGTCTGTACATCTCGCACGGGCTGCTGCCCCCGCACCCCTCGCCGACCCTCGCCGTCTCCGCGTACAGCGCCAACACCGGCCTGACCATCCTCTACGGACTCATCATCGGGATCCCGATCGCCGTGATCAGCGGGCCGCTGCTGACCAAGGTGGCCGGCCGCTGGTTCGGGCCCGCTCCCGACCTGGACAAGGGCCCGGTCCCCGAACCGGAGCCCCTGCCGGAGAACCAGCGCAGGCCCGCGTCCTTCACGCTCGCGCTGATCACGGTGCTGCTGCCGCCCGTCCTCATGCTGATCGGCACCCTCGGCACGTCCAACACGGCGAAGGGGTCTCTCCCGTACGCCGTGTTCGAGGCGTGCGACTCCTCGGTCCTCTCACTGCTGGCCGCTGTCGTCTTCGCCTTCTTCGCCCTCGGCGTCCGTTCCGGCTTCGGCCTCGGACAGCTCCAGAAGATGGCGGGCAAGGGACTCGGACCGGTCGGCGGCATCGTGCTGATCCTGGGTGCCGGAGGCGGCCTCAAGGCGATGCTGACAGCCACCGGCATCGACAAACTCATCTCGGACTACGCGGTCGACTGGTCGGTGCCGCCGCTGCTGCTGGCCTGGCTGGTCGCCGCGCTGCTACGGATCTGCCTCGGCTCGGCGACGGTCGCCACCGCCGCCGCGACGGGGATCGTCGCCCCCCTGCTCGGGGCCTACCCGGGACTCTCCCCCGAACTGATGGTGCTGGCCAGCGCCTCGGGCGCCGTCATGCTGTCCCACGTCAACGACTCGGGCTTCTGGCTGTTCAAGGAGTACTTCCAGCTTTCTGTGGCGCAGACGTTCCGCACCTGGACTCTGATGCTCTCCCTGCAGTCGCTGCTCAGCCTCGGCGGCGTCCTGCTGCTCAGCACCTTCGTCGGCAGCTGACCGCGACCGGGGGGCGTCCGCCCGCTGTCTCCCGGCCGCGTTCCGCGCCCCGGGG